>JANXCD010000178.1 GCA_025060305.1 Armatimonadota bacterium
GGCGAGGTGTCCTGTTGCTTAGAAGCCCTATGGCTCAAGGTGCAGTTGGGTTTTTGGGCAAAGTCGGACGAATTGAATTGCCCGATGCGACGATTGAGTTCAGCGGCGAATACGGCTCTGTCATCATCGTGGCGATGGATGACCGACCTATCCGAACCTCTCGCAAAATTTTAGTGCAAGTTACGACTGAGGAGCAAAACAATGGTTGGCAATTAGAGCGGCAAGGCGATTTGTTCCGTATTGCCCAGTTAGGTTTATCGCCTTTGCTGATTCGCAACTTTTCAGGATCAATCACTTTCCGCCGACCTGATGCATCCAAGTTGAAATTAGTTGAGTTAGATGCAAATGGTTATCCTCAACAAAAGTTTGAAAGTGCTATTCGCATTGCGCTTCGTTCTGACAGGCTTTATTACCTTGTTGCGCCTTGAAAAACATCATTGACCTTCGGGCTTACTTTGGGCAACTTTTGTCAGCCTATGGGAATGGCGAAAGACTCCTTGCATTGACATGTTAATACTTTCGCCTGTTGGCGCTGAGATAGTGAGATTTATTGTCACTTGTGTTTTTGTTTCGTTGCGTATGATTAAGCCATCATTGATGTCAAACCAGATTTTGCTTTCATTTCTTCCTTCTGCTTGGGCATCTCCAGTGGGCAAGGGAACTACACGAATTATTTCACCAATGTCAGGAATTTCAGTTTCCGCTTCAATAACAGCGCACTCACGACCTTCAAGTTTTTCAAAACCGACCAAACGGGCTCGCCCTTTGACTTCAACTTTTGCAGTTCGTTCAGCAGTTGAGACCTCCATTGTGGTTGTGATGTCCCAAGAATCGCCGATGCGAATAGGCTTTTCTGGCAGTGACAATCCTTGCCACAGACCGCCTTGCATTTGCGGTAAGACCAAGTTCGTTGTGAACTGAGAAGTGCCAAGCACTTTGCCTTGCTGATTAGGTTCGCTAATTTGCTTCATTTGCATCTCAGTCACTTTGCCTAAAGAATTAACTTTTAACCTCAATTGAGTTGTCGGAATCTCTTGCTCCGAAGGGATTTTGCCTTCAGTGCCAGCAGGCAACCCAAAAGTTTCCATTTTCACTCTCCCTTTTGATGTAATCACTAAAGTAGCAATGCCTTCCTTGTCCAGCGAAACAATGTGTTCAGTTTGCGTCATTTTCCCTTCCATTGACATTGTGATGGAAGGAACTTCTTGACCTAAAAGTTGAATTGTCGTATTCATTTCACCGTTCCAGCGTATCTCGTAAGTGCGAATTTGGTTTGGTTGAAACTTGAACCTCAAAGTAACTTCACGCTCTTGCAGCATCACTCTTTCAACGAAAGCAACCAAAACGACGAGGCTCAAAATGAGTAACACAAAGCATCTTTTCATGACCGAAAGCCTCCTTTCTTTTGAAGTCATATAGCCGACCAATGCAAAAACTCATTTTGCCAAACCTGAAAGCCGAAGGTTCAAAGCAGAATTGCTTTCTGAACACATTGCCACTTCAGCAATGCAATTTCTAAGGCAAATCCTTGCTCCTTCCAAATCCCCTTCACTCAAATATCTCCAGACATCACTTTCCCAAACTCGTTCAATGAACTTTCGGCGCTGCTCAATTGTTTTCAAAGTTTCTCGCATCTCGCCTTTCATTTCGCCCAAAAGAGAAACCAACATTCCAAACTCTTCTCCGATGACACTTTCTAAAAACAACCTAACTTTTCTGGCGAAAGCAGGACTGTTGCCAGAAGTTGAGACGGCAATAGCCAAATCGCCACGCCTCAAAATTGAAGGCATGTAAAAGTTGCAAATTTCTGGCTCATCAACGACATTACACCAGATTTTGCGAGCCTGACAGTCGGCGAAAATCTGACAGTTGACTTCCTTCTCGTCGGTGCAAGCAAACACCAAAAAACTATCTTCCAAAACCGAAGGTTCATATCTCATCGGCAGCCATTGAAGGCGACCTTGCTTTTCCAGTTCAGCCAAAACGCTGCACAGTTCTGGACTGACAACGACGACAAAAGCGTTGCATTCAAGCAACTGATTGACCTTTTGAGCAGCAACTTCACCGCCACCAATTACAACGCACTTTTTGCCAGCGACCTTCAGCATTACAGGCAACAAAATCTCAGCCATTATGGTTTCACCTCAAAGGGGAAATTTCAAAGGCAATGGAAACCATTGACCGAACTTGTAGTAACTCAACCTCAAAAGCCAAAATGCAAGAAGGATAAAGAAAAGTGACCAAGCCAGCAAAAATCCCCAACGCCTCAAAAAACCTTCCCAATTGAGGGGTTTATTCGTGACCAACTCATAAGCGACAAAAATCACTCCAAACCACATGGCAACGAAAAGAGCCAACCCAACAGGATGCCACTCAAAAGCCTCACGAAAATGACCGTGAGCAGCAGCCTCAAAGGCTCTCGTCATACCGCAACCTGCGCAAGGGTAACCTGTTATCAACTTGAAAAGGCACATTGGCAGTTGATAAGGCAAGTAAGGCAAAAGGTAAGCAACTATCGTTACAATAGGCACAAAAAGAAGATAAAGGACACGACCGACTTTCCAAGACCTTGAAGGACTTTCCTTTCTAAGCACACCCGAAGTTTGAAATAAGTCATTCAAATTCGCATCCATTTAGTTTCACCACCAATGTTAAAAACAACGGCTAAATCTTTTCGTTGACAAAAACAATTTCGCCATCAGTTGAAGAAAATGTTGTGCTCAATTCAACCCTACACTTTTGTTAGGCTTTTTGCATTGCAGACGGTTTGGCTTGACGCTGTTATCATTTTAACCGAGAGTTTGAACGCCGTAAAATTCAAGGGCACTCTATGCCTGAAGTTTGTTGGTGCTTTTCCTATGCGCCAAAATTTGGCGCAGAGGTGGGGAAAGATGGCGAAAGTTAGCGATTTCGTTGATGTCGTTGCTGTCAACCCTGTCGTCCAAATTGCTCAGGTTCGTGACTCACCACGCATTCAAACGCTTCCCAACGAACTTGCCCCGCTCGTTGACAGTTATCTCGTCGTTGAGGGCGCAAACGCTGTCGCATTTCATGGCTTGATCTCGTCGTTAACAACTGGTGGAGCGTTTTTGCTCAGCGGGGTTTACGGGACGGGAAAATCGCACTTGCTTGCCCTTCTCGGTTTGCTGGCTGAGTTTCCCGACGCTCGCCATCGCTTCGCTTTGCGCCTACCCGAATGGTCGCCGTTGCTGAAGCAACTTGATAGCAAACGCTATTTCGTCGCTTACATCAGCCTTGACGAATTTGACCCAACGGTTTTTGCGTTGGAAACAATTGTTGCCAAAGAAGTTGCTGCTGAGGCTGAGCGAAAAGGTTTTTCTGTCCCGACAGAAATT
>JANXCD010000179.1 GCA_025060305.1 Armatimonadota bacterium
ATTTATGTTGTTGGCATTGAACCGACCAATGCACCCTTGCAATTCACACGAACCGAAATGAGAGAACAAGGCTTGTTGCCTACAATTCAATCTGGTGAGCAAAGGACTTTCAACTTGGAGATTGGTGTCTTGACCAACCGAGCCGAAATTGACCAATTCCGCCAGTTCGTAATGCGACTGATGATGGGAAGATAAAATTCAGTGGTGGATTACAGTGGCGAAAAAGAAACTCATCACATTCCTAATCCGCTCTATACCCAAGTTGTTAGTTAGAAGTATCGTTTAAGTCTTTCAGAAAGTTGGCGGAGACTTTTCAGCCATTTCTTTGTTTGCTCCATTTCCGATTCAGCACCTTTCAATTGCTTTTGAACCGAACTTTTTTTAGTCCCTGCCAATTCCTTTCTGCGCTCAACGCTTCTCTCTGGTCTCAAAATCTTCAAAGCATCAGCATCAAATTTTTCGCTGAAAAGTCGCAATTCATCTAAAGTTGCATTTTCCAAGCCCTTCCTTTTTTCGGTTAAGTGCAAGACCAGTTGCCCTATGATATGATGTGCTTCTCGGAAAGGAACGCCTTTTTGAACAAGGTAATCTGCAAGGTCAGTTGCCGTTGAAAAGTCACCTGTTAAGGCTTCTCGCATCCGTTCAGTGTTAAAGGTTGATTTCAACAAAAGTTGACTCATCACAGACAAAGAAGACAAAGTTATGTCAAAAGCGTTGAACACTATGGCTTTGTCTTCCTGCAAATCTCGGTTGTAAGTGAGCGGCAATCCTTTCAAAAGAGTTAAAAGTTGCATTAAGTTTCCGATAACGACACTACTTTTGCCCCTAACTAATTCGGCGATGTCAGGGTTTCGCTTTTGAGGCATGATTGACGAACCTGTGCACCAAGCGTCATCCAAAGTTATAAAAGCGAACTCTGGAGTGCTCCAAAGAATGATTTCCTCAGCGAGTCGTGAAAGGTGAACCATTATCAAAGAGCAAATAAAGACCAACTCACAGGCGAAATCTCGGTCACTAATTGCATCCATACTATTTTCCGCAGTTTTAGCGAAACCAAGCAAATTTGCACTTCTTTTCGGTTTAATTGGTAGCCCCGCACCAGCCAAAGCAGCAGCACCGAGAGGGGAAACATTCACTCTTGACAAAAATTCTTTCAACCGTTCCAAATCTCTTTGAAAAGCCCAAAAGTGAGCCAACAGGTGATGAGCAAGCCTAACAGGCTGAGCATGTTGCAAATGAGTAAAGCCAGGCAAAAGAGTGTCAATGTGCTGTTTTGCTTGACTTATCAACGCTTGCTGCATCTTCAAAATTGCTTTTCCTAACTGACAAAGGGCATCACGACACCAAAGCCGAAAGTCAGTTACAACTTGATCGTTTCGGCTGCGAGCCGTATGCAATTTGTTTGCAACTTCACCAACATACTCTCTCAACTTGCTTTCAACAAAGCTATGAATGTCTTCATATTGACCTTCAAGTGAAACTTTACCGATTTCAATATCATGCATCAAAGCAATCAGACCCTTGACGAGTTCCTTTGTTTCTGAAAGGGAAAGGATTCCAGATTCGCCCAACATGATGGCATGTGCAATTGATGCTAAGATGTCATGTCGCCATAAGCGCTTGTCAATATCAAAACTTGAAGAAAACTGCAACGCCTCTTGAGATAAAGGTTTCTTGAACCGACCGCCCCAAAGAAATTCAACCGAAACGGAAGTTTGTTCGTTAGACCTTCTCTCTCTCGTAGCCATAAATAACCTTCACCCCTTCTTTAGTGCAATCGTCTATTGTGCCAACCCTAATTGGCGTTCAAATCATCAAATCCAACGGGAACTTGTCCTGTTGCAGTGGCAAATTTACTCGCTTGTGCAGCCTCGCCGATTCATAGACAGCCATGACAACTTCAAAACCTCGCAAAGCCTTTTCTGCCGAAAGCGGATGTTCAACTTCTTCAATTCCTTCAAGCACCATTTTCGCCAAAAGGGCATAGGAGCGTTTCATCGCCCCAATTGCTTCGTCAAGTTCAACCTCAACTGGTCGCCACAAACCTTCTTCGCTTGGAGCAGGTCTCAAAATTCCGTTCACAACTTGAGCGTCCCATGAACCACTTTTTGAATCTTGGATGAACAAATTTGGAAGGGGTTGGTCGCCAATTCTCCAAATTCTGCCTTTCGTGCCAATAACTTCGTAATCCTGATATGCCCTATGGCGCTCCCTCGCTTCACCGCAGAAGATTTCAACACGCTCACCATTGACAGTCTGAAACAGTGCTATTGACGAATTTTCAACTAAATGTCCGTAACGAGTTTTCGGTCTGTCTGGAAGTTCAATTTGACCGAAGACCCAATCAATTTCTGGGTCACCGAGAAGCCAAAGAGCGCTGTCAACTGCGTGAGTTCCGTCCGATAGGAAATCGCCACCGCAATTCATGCGAATGAGACGAACTTCACCGATAACGCCCTGCTCAATTAGTTTTCTCGCCACAACCATTTCTTTGCTCATGCGCCTTTGATGGTTAACAATTAAAGCGATTTTTCTCTCTTGACACAAACTGACCATTCTTCGTGCATCAGCGAGGTTCGTTGCCATCGGTTTTTCGCAGCAAATTCCCTTCACGCCTGCATCAATAGCCATGAAAGTTTGCTCAGCGTGAATAGCAGTCGGCGTCGCAATTGCGACGACATCAAGTTCAACTTTGCGAAGCATTTCTTCGTAACTGGTGAAGGGCTTGGCAATTCCAAGTTCACTGGCAACTTCTCGTGCTCGCCCTTCGTCAATATCGCAAACTGCGACTAATTCGTAATCTGGCAACTGAGCAATCGCCTTTGCGTGGGCAGCGCCCATTCGGCAACCAACAACTGCCGCTCTCAAAGTTTTCTCACCCATTAAGCATCACCAAGTATTTAGGCAAATTTAGGCAAAAAGTTACACATCAAAAGGCATGTGCTAAAATTTTCAACGCAGATTTTGGTGCGCCCGTAGCTCAGCCTGGATAGAGCCGGGGAGTTCTAATCCCTGGGTCGGGGGTTCAAATCCCTCCGGGCGCGCCATTTTTTCATTGCGTCACAAAAAAGGCAGCAACCGTAACGGTGACAGGACAAAGAAGTGTCGTGACTAAGACGATCGCCGATGCAAGGCTTGGGTTAACTTGGAGCTCAATTGCGAGCAGTGCGGTATTGACAGCAGTTGGAACTGCTGCGCCAAGGATTAAAACTCGCCCAAGTTCAGGCTGAATTCCAAGCAAGCGAACGATAACGGACATTGAAATTGGGGAGACAACAAGCCTCAAAACCGCAGCGA
>JANXCD010000017.1 GCA_025060305.1 Armatimonadota bacterium
CAAATCGTCAATGATGCCACCTCTTTCGTTGCACAAGAAACCATAGCGAACTTGCCCAATCGTCATGCTGCTGACATTCATCGTCACAATCCAATCCAACGCCTTTGCCAACTCGCCATCTCTCTCCTCGTCCCCCGTCCCTCGTCCCTCGTCCCGTTCTGTTCTCACGCTTGCACGCTTACACGCCTGCACACATATTCGCCCCATATGGCTCACATCAAACATTCCGCAAAATGCCCTGACGGCTTTTGCTTCGTCAATAATGCTTCCGTAGTGGATTGGCAACTCCCAACCTGCAAACTCAACAAATTTTGCTCCTGCTCTTTTGTGTGCATCAAATAGCGGAGTTCGTTTGAGTTCAGCCATTTTGCAAAGCCACCTTTCTCAATGTTTCGCCCCTTAGGGCTTACGCAGTTGGCGTTGTTTCGTAGTTGCAGGCGATAGTCTAACCAAAAACCATTGCAAAAATTTAGCAAATTGAACAGATTTCATCAGCCCCATTAAACTGCGCAACTTCTAAAAGTAGAAAGCCCACATAGGAATGGGTGTCGTTTGGGTTTAACCTGAGAGAGCAAAGCAAATACTGCGAAGGTCTTATTAGCCAAATATTCACCAGCATTCAGATTTCAATACTGTGGCACTGATGGGTCAATTTCCTGCGACCAAGCATTTATCCCGCCCTTGAGAACTTTCACTCTCGTAAAGCCTATGCGGTTGAGCAACTGAGCGGCGTATCGGCTTCGGATGTCGTTTCGGCAGAAAATCACGATGTCTGTCGCCAAATCAAGTTCATTTGCCCTTTCTGGCAAATCATCGGCAGGGATGTGCTTATATGGATATGGGAACTCCGAGATTTCCAACTCTTCAGGCTCACGAACATCCAAAAGCAACAAAGGCTTGCCTTCATCAAGTTTCAACTTCAATTCCGAAGGAGTGATGAACATGTCATCGCCTTCAGGGACTTCGCCCCTTCTCAAACCACAAAACTCTTCGTAGTCAATCAACTCACGAATTGTCGGATTATCGCCACAGACGGGACAATCAGGATCTCTTCGGATTTTGACGGTTCTAAACTCCATTCTCAAAGTATCAATGAGCATCATCTTGCCAATAAGGGGTTGCCCAATACCAACGATCAACTTGATGGCTTCTGTCGCTTGAATTGCTCCGACAATACCAGGCAAAACACCTAAAACTCCTCCTTCGGCACAACTGGGAACTGCTCCAGGCGGTGGCGGTGCAGGGAACAGACAACGGTAGCAAGGTCCTCGTTCAAAACCATTGAAGGGTCGTGAAAGAAAAACCGAAACTTGACCTTCAAACCTGAAGATGCTTCCGTAAATGTATGGCTTGCCCAAAATAACTGAAGCATCGTTTGTCAAGTATCTTGTCGGAAAGTTGTCGGTGCCATCAACGATGATGTCGTAATCGCTCATGATTTGTAGCGCATTTTCCGATGTCAACTTAACAGGATAGGTTTCAATCTCAACATCTGGGTTCAAGTCTTTCAACCTTTCAGCAGCAGCCTCAACTTTCGGGACGCCGACAACACTTTCGCCGTAAAGGATTTGCCTTTGCAAATTCGTTCGGTCAACAGCATCAAAGTCAACCAAACCCAATCGTCCGACACCAGCAGCGGTCAAGTAAAGGGAAATGGGGCAACCAAGTCCACCAGTGCCGATGATCAGCACGCTGGCAGCCTTCAATTTCTTTTGACCAGTCATTCCCACTTCTGGCAAAATCAAGTGGCGGGAATAACGCAAAATCTCTTCGTTAGTCAAGCGAACTTGCGATATGTCAATCACAAAACATCCCTCCAATTTCAAACCGAAATTAGGAGTTACGCAGTTGGATGTTAGGCTGATGAAATCCGACCAATTTTTTGAATTTTCGCAAAATTTTTTCTGGGCAGACTGCCGACTACCCATATAAAACAGCACCAAACTGCGTAAATCCTAACCGAAATTTCGGAAAGAAATTCTGACATCGCTTTAGTGGGAAAGCAAGTCCAAAAGTCGTTGACAAAATTTGTAATGGGTGATCGGCGATGATAGGCGTGGAGCAAATTCTGAAGCAATTTATGCGTGTTGGGAAGGCTTTGATTATTTTCATTTTGGTAGGAACGCTTGGATATTTTTTGCTTGGATATTTGCTCGGGAAACCTGCCAGTCTACTTGACTGCTTCTACATGACAATTATAACCCTTTCTACGGTTGGCTATGGCGAAATTGTCCCAATAGCCCAAACTGAAATTGGAAGGCTTTTTTCAACCCTTCTCATTCTTGGCGGAGTTGGAGTGCTTTTTTATGCCTTGACGAATTTTTCAATCTTTTTGTTTGAGGGCATCCTTCAAGGTGCATGGGAGCGATGGCGTATGGAAAAGGAAATTGCTAAGATGAGCAATCATTACATCGTCTGCGGAACAGGTCGTGTAGGTGAAGTTATCGTCCGTGAGTTGGTTTTGACGCACCGACAAGTCGTCGCAATTGACCAAGATGCTGAAAAGGTCACCGCTATTGCACGAGAGTTGAACATCCCTTTTTTGATTGGAAATGCAACAGAAGAGTCTGTTCTGATTTCTGCTGGAATAGAACGGGCTTCAGGTTTGTTAGCAGCCTTAGGCAATGACCATGAAAACCTTTTCCTTGTCATCACTGCTCGTTCCCTCAATCCCAAACTTCGCATAATTGCTCGTGGCAATCACCCTTCGGTCATAAGCAAGATGCTTAAAGCAGGAGCGGATGAAGTTGTTTTGCCCGAAACAATAGGTGGCTTGAGGATGGCTTCGTTGATGGTGAGACCAGCCGCTGTCAGTTTCTTAGACCAAATGTTGCGACAGCAAGAGACAACTTTGAGAGTAGAAGAGGTTTCAATCCATCAATCCTCTTCTTTGGTTGGGAAGAAGTTGTCCGAGTTGAATTTGCCTCAACGATGGAACATTTTGGTTTTGGCTTATCAAAAAGGAGATGGAAATTTGACCTACAACCCAGCAGCCGATTTGGAGTTAGTTGGTGGCATGAAAATCATTGTCATGGGCGATGTCAGCAAAATTGACGAGTTTCGGCAATTGGCAGAACGAAGTTGAATACCAAGTCAGACATTTAAGCGACACAATAAAAGGGGCGATAAAGTTTAAGGGGGTCGCAAGTATGATGCAAAATAGACGAAAATTTTTGCAGCAAACATTTGGGACTTTGTTGGCGTCATCAACCGCTGAGTGGACACAGAAAAAGGAGGCGAAGAGGAAGATGGAATGGAAAGTCGGGCTTCAAAGTTACTCACTAAGGACATTTACCTTTGAAAAAGCCGTAGCAACTGTCAAGCAGTTGGGTTTAACTTACTTGGAAGCATTTCCTGGTCATTTGCCGATGGAAAGGGCAGATGAAGGCAAAAAAATCCTTGATGAGCATGGCATTAAACTTATCGCCTATGGTGTCGTTGGGATGTCTAACGACGAGGGAGCGATGAGGCGAATCTTTGACTTTGCGAAAACGATGGGCATTGAAGTTTTGACTGCTGACCCAACTCCTGACAGTTTTGACCTTTTGGACAAACTCGTTGATGAGTATGGCATTTACATCGCTATCCACAATCACGGACCAGGAAGCCGTTACCCTGGTGTTGATAGTGTCGTGAAGGCGATCCAAGGACATCACGAACGAATTGGGCTTTGCTATGACACAGGTCATGGCGCTCGTGCTGGTGACGACATCGTTGAAGCCGTCAGAAAAATCGGAAAACGCATTTACGGTGTGCACCTGAAAGATGTCAATGAGCAAAAACACGATGTCGGAATTGGCAGTGGCATATTGGACATTACTGGCTTCGTTAAAGCCCTCAAAGAAGTCGGCTTTAAGGGAGCATTCATGCTTGAGTATGAGTTGGAGCCTCAAGACCCAGTGCCCGGCATCCAAAGGTCTCTTGAGGTCGTCAAGAAAGTGATTGCGCAAATGGGTTAATTTTGCACTGCTTTCCATTAACCTTTCAGGCTTTTGAAAACTCAACTGGCATGACCTTTTGTGCTTGCGAAGGGCTTTTCGCTACGAAAGGACACTTTTGGTTGTCCAAGAAAACGGGAGCGTGAAAAGTATGAAAACTGCTCTCGGTTCTGATTTTGTTGACTTGGCGAAGGCGTTAGATGGATGGTTTGGGATGATTAACGCTTTCAGACTGCAACTGCGTGAAGAGTTTTCGTCAGACGAAACTGTCTTTGCTTTTCTCCAAGCCACTTTTGGTTGCGCAGTTTTGATTTTCGTGACAGCAATATTGTCCATTTCGGCACTTATTTCATTAGCCTGGTTAGGCTGGAAATTTTCCCGACAAACTATATCTGAGACATTTTTGCAAAGGCGATGGCAGACAACCAACGAAACTTCAACACTTCTTTGAACTTTAAGGGACAATAAAGAAAGGTTGCGTCCAAGCCATGCTACCGTGAGGACCGAAGGCTTCAACTCTGATATAACTTTCATCGCCACGAACTCTGTAACTGGCAAATTTGTCATTCACCCATTTGAGCCAACGACCATTTCGCCCCACAAAAGCAATTCGGTCGGCGTTGCGAGCCACTATTCTTATGTTTGTCTCGTCACTCTCAATTGCTTCAAAGAAGACGCCCGAAGAAGCGTAGCATCTTCCCTCCCTTAGAGCCTTTACAATGCTATCAGCGTTGATTTCATCTACGAGAACCATCATCCAGCCGTTGGCAATGTCCAGTTCATTGTGAGTGTCATCTACGGCATAACACCAACACTTATGACCTCTTGAAAGCAACATATCCCAGCGATCACTGGCTAATGGGCTACCATTGTCACGCAATATGTTGCCGTTGAAAATCTCAATGCCAGCATAATCTTGCAAAGAAAGCAAGTCCTCTTGCTGCCAATGACAAAAGTTTTCGCCCCAATTGGGATGAGCGATAATAGCAATTCCGCCTTGTGCATTGATAGCATCAATAACTTCTTGGCTTGGTTGGTTCGGTTTTATTGGCTCTTTAAGGTTCACAGCGACTATGTGACCTTTGTCCGTTGAAATTTCGCTGCCTAACAAGACCAAAATCTCAGTGTTGATGTTTTCAATGGGCGTAATTTTGTTGTGGTCGGTGATGACAAGGAAGTCATAACCGAGGGCTTCGTAATTTCGGACAAGTTCTTCAATTTGGAACACACCATCGCTTTTAGTCGTGTGAGCATGCAAGTTACCCCTTAACCATTGTCCGCTGCCAACATAAGGGTGAAGGATCACGAAAATCACTCCCTTCCTTTTTTGATGACAATTCTGTCAGAAGTTGTCACTGTTCCACGATAAAGAAAGGTGATTTGCCTAAGCGCTGCTTCCATGTCAAACTCGGTCAAGGCTGAAATTGCGTCCTTAGGAATTATGACTTTGAAGCCTCTAAGCGCTGCGCTTCCAGCAGTGTGCAAGACGCAAATGTTAGCAACTGTGCCAGTTATTATGAGACTTTGAATGCCTTTGTCGTGAAGGTCATATTCAAGGCTCGTGCCGAAGAAACCGTCATAGCGTCGCTTTTGAACAACTATGTCGTAAGGTTCAGGCTTGAGTTCGTCAATTATATGCCAACCCCAAGTTCCTATGAGGACATGTTCACCCCATATTGGAAACTCTGGGTCATTAGGCAAGTGAGTGTCTTGAGTATAGGCGACCGTCATTCCGTTTTGACGGGCTAATTCCAAAAGTTTTCGGATGATAGGGATAGTGTCTTTAGCAGTAGGGACAACGAGTTTACCGCCTTCCTTGACGAAATCGTTTTGCATGTCAACGATTAGCAGAGCAGTCTTTTCGGCATCAACCTCAACTTTTTCGGCAATTTTGTATTCAGGCACAACAACTGTCCGTTCCGCCATTTAACTTCACCTCCGCTGATGCGGAGTTTTTTAGGATACATCAAATTTGCCACTTGAAATTCTATCACTTAGTAAGCCAAAGTGATTGGAGTTGGTCAAGTTTCTCATCTAAGCAGCAGAAAATGCTGGCAAAATTTTCTGAGATTGAAGTTTCATCATGCCAACGATAGGAGGATGTTGACGATGCTGGAAGAAGTTAAGAAATTGGCAGAGAAAGTTTTAGAAATTTCAAAGGCAGATGAGACAGAAGTGGTCATCAGCGGTAGCGAGGAAGCATTGACGAGATTTGCTGAAAATGTGATTCATCAAAATGTAGCCCGCTCCGAATTGAATGTCACTGTCAGAGCCTTCGTCGGAAAAAGGATGGCAGAAGCATCAACTAACCGAACAGAGGAAGCCGACTTGAAGGTAACGGTTGAGAGAGCAATTGAGGCTGCAAAGCAAATGCCCGAAGATGAGAACATTTTGCCACGCCTTGACCCGCAAACTTATCAAACCGTCAATGCCTTTGACGAAGAAGTCGTGAAAATCACACCGAAAGAAAGAGCCGAACTCGTTGCTGAAGTCATAGGCAAGTGCAAATCTCAAGGGACAAAAGCGGCTGGTGCTTTAAGCAACGGTCAAGGCTTTTACGCTATCGCCAATTCAAAGGGCTTGTTCGCTTACTATGAGCGAACAAATTTTTCCTTCAGCATCACAGTTTTGGCAGATGAAGGCACAGGATGGGCTTCAACAAGTAGTTTCAAGAAAAGAGAGGTTAATGTTGTAGCCACAGGCGAAAAGGCATTGCAAAGGGCGCTAATGAACCGTAACCCTAAAGAGTTACCACCTGACTCATACCGAGTGATTTTAGAACCTGCTGCCGTTGCCGACCTTTTGCTTTTCATGGTTTCTGGTTTCAATGCCCTTGCTGTTGACGAAGGAAGAAGTTGGCTTGTCGGCAAGTTGGGTCAAAAAGTTGTCGGCGATAACATCACCATCGTTAGCGACATCTATCACCCACTTCATCAAGGTTGTCCCTTTGATGCTGAAGGCTATCCGACTCAAAAGGTAGTGCTCATTGAAAAAGGTGTGGCTGCTAACTTAGTCTATGACCGAGTTACTGCTCAAAAGCATGGCGTTGCACCAACTGGTCACAGTGTTGACCCTAAGGGCGCTTATGGCGCTTTTCCGAGAGGCTTAGTTATGGAGGGCGAAGACAAATCCCTTCAAGACCTTATAGCCGAAACCGATAATGGCTTGTTGGTCACGAGGCTTTGGTATATCCGAACTGTTGACCCAATGAAAGTTTTGTTGACAGGAATGACAAGGGACGGCGTTTTCTTGATTGAGAATGGACAAATCGTTAGCGCAGTCAAAAACTTCAGGTTTAACGAGAGCGTCATAGCGATGCTCAACAAAGTTGAAGCGATGAGCAAACCTGAGAGAGCAGGAGCACCTGAATGGGAATGGAGCGAGGTAGTCCCTGCATTGAGAGTGAGCGAGTTCCATTTCACCGATGTGACTGTTTTCGCAGGTTAGGTTTTTGTCAGGGCTGAAAGGTGAATAGCGTTAATGCGCCTAAAACTGTCACTATCCCAGCAACAACATAAAGCAGGGAAAGGATAATCAACCTTGAACTTGGCTTGTGGAAGTAATCCATCAAAACAGTTCTCATCCCCCAAGTCCCATGAGTGATTGCCAAAGTCAAAAGCAGAAAGTCATAAGTTCGCCATATCGGATTGGCAAGCCTTTGAGCGACGAAATCGGAGTTTATGCGGTTGACGCCACCATCAATCAAATGCATGATGACAAGGTGACCGATAGCAAGGAAAATCAGTAAAATGCCAGAAACTCTGATGAAGAGCCAGCCGTAAAGTTCAAGCCCACCTGATGGTTTAATGGAAACCTTCAACTTGGGCGCACTCATAGTTGGGGCGTAAACTGAAAAAATAGCCACAGAAGCCAACAATGCTGGCAGCCATATCTGCCAACTCTTTGGATTTATTTCAAATCCGAAATGCTTTTCTGCACCTTGCATCATTTGCCCGAACATAATAATGGCTACTGGGATGAAAAGTAAGAAGAAAGCAATTGCTACACCAGCAAGCATTTGCCTTTGATAAACTGTCGTTTGAGGTGCAAAGTCCAAAACGACAACTCTAAGCCCGTTCAAACCATGAAAAAGCACTGCTCCGAAAAGCAAAATCTCGCTTATTTTGAAGACAGGGTGATGGTAGAGTTTGACCAATTTATCGTAAAGTTCCCTGCTCCAAAGGATGAGCGAAGTGTCAACGACATGGACGAGCAGAAAAACGAAAATCCCGACGCCTGTCAGGCGATGCAAAAGCCAAGCCCACATGCTCGGATCGCCACGATAGCGCCAAAACATTTCTCGTTCACCTCATCTTGATAATTGTGATGTGATTTCAAGTGACCTTGAGAAAATTTATAGCGAAGAAACTTTTCTGTCACCCCAGTAAATTATCGCCAGATGAATTTGATTCCCAACTTGTTCGTCATCAAAAATATTGGCTAAAGCCAGTGGGCATGGACAATAAAGCACTGACGAACTTTAGTAAAGAGCATCTTAAATGAAGGTTAAAAGCCAAAGTGTTTGTCTGCAGGTTTGAAGTTACAACAATTTGAGACATAATTTCTCAGCGATGATAAAAGTCGGCTCTTTTGGGAGAGCGATGACGAAATGAGTAAGAGATTTTTATTGACACTGTTCAGTGCTTCGCTTTTGTGGCTTGCTGGTTGCGGGCAAACCAATCTATCGCCAGCACGAAGGACTACGACAACATCATCATTTTTGTCGCCACCAGAACCATCAGCATCAATTCGGTCAGAACGAATTTCAAGGGGGCAAAGGGCTATGGAACAAGTTAGGGTTTATGTGGGCACATACACAGTCAAAGGAAGCAAAGGGATTTACGCCTTTGAGTTCAATTTGAGAACGGCTGAAGTAACGAATCCGAGGCTCGTTGCTGAAACACTTCACCCTTCCTTTCTCGCAATTCACCCTAATGCTCCTTTCCTTTACGCTGTTAACGAAATCTGGGAGAACGGTAAAGAAGGGACAGTAAGTGCTTTTGCTATTCAACCTGATGGAAGTTTGCAATTTCTCAACCAACAGCCCTCAAAGGGGATCGGTCCGTGCCACCTAACAGTTGATAAAACTGGCAAGTTTGTTTTGGTGGCGAATTACGGCAACGGAAGCGTTGCTGTTTTGCCAATTTTGCCCAATGGAAGTTTAGGTGAGCCAACATGCTCAATTCAGCATGAAGGCAAAAGTGTTAACCCGCAGCGACAGGAAGGACCGCATGCGCACTCAATCAACCTTGACTTAGCAAACAGGTTTGCTATTGTTGCAGATTTGGGAATTGACAAGTTGCTCATTTACCGCTTTGATGCGACGAAAGGGATTTTAAGCCCCAATGAAACACCTTTCGTATCAACGGCATTAGGCGCTGGACCACGCCACATTTCTCTTCACCCAAGTGGCAAATTCCTTTACTCAATCAACGAACTCAACTCAACAGTGACTGCATATCGCTATGATGCTTCAAAAGGCATTTTGACAGAAATTCAAACAATCTCAACTTTGCCCAACGGTTTTTCTGGCACAAACACAACTGCCGAAGTTCAAGTTCACCCTTCAGGTCGCTTTCTTTACGGCTCAAACCGAGGTCATGACAGCATAGCAATTTTTGTAATTGATGAAGCCACTGGCAAGTTGACTTTAATAGGTCATCAACCAACTCAAGGTAGGACACCACGAAACTTTGGCATTGACCCAACTGGGAGTTACCTTTTCGCTGCCAACCAAGACAGCGATAACATTGTTGTTTTCCGAATTGACCAGCAAACAGGCAAGTTGGAGCCGACAGGTCGCAGTGTTGAGGTTTTGACTCCTGTCTGTATCAAATTCTTGCCTTTGAATGTTGCCCCCTGAATTCTAATTTATTCACTGTCAATTTCCTGTTCGTGCAAGCCTATTTTAGCAACAATGCTATGGGCTTTAATCCATAAAGGTCACAGGATTTTGCGTTGGGTTTTGAGAGGTTACACTTTCCAAAAATCCAAATAAGCGCTAAACTTTTCAGTGCCTTTGTTGCGCCCGTAGCTCAGCAGGATAGAGCACGGGACTTCGGATCCCGGGGTCGGGGGTTCAAATCCCTCCGGGCGCGCTACTTCGTAAACCAAAGACTTTTCAAAGCCTCTCAACGAACCGCTTCTCAGCATTTCATCGTTATCCTACTTTTGAGTATAGAGCGAATATAGTTCAAGGCAGACAAAGGAAAAGATGTTTTCAAATCTTAGACTAACCTTCAAGACAATTGCTACATCCAACTGCGTAACTCCAAAAAATAAAGGCAGTTCAGGAAAAGGCTTTCACAGAGCCTGTCAGAGATAGGCAAGCCAAAGGCTTATCTTCTGAAAGCAAAATTCAGCATATCAAAGACTTGACCCAAAGTAGTTGAGTTCATTCTCTCTCTGCCAGTTCGTAAAGTTGGGTTGCTAAGTTGATACATTTGTCAAGAATAGTTTTTTCCTCCTGCCGTTTGAGTTTCTCTTGCCACCTTTTGGGTATGGCTTTAAGCCCATATTGAGAGCCGAGCAAAGCACCTGCAACGGCTGCGTTAGTGTCAGTATCGCCACCTAAGTTGACTACTGTGATCAAAGCGTTTTCAAAATCTTCGTAATGCCACCAAGCCCAAAGGGCGCATTGCAAAGTGTCAAGGACAAAGCCACTGGTCGGAATTTCTTCGGCTGATTTGCTCAAGATTTCTTGAACTCTGTCAAGCAACTGGTGGGGCGCATGAGCCAAAACTTCCATCGCAAAACTCAAAGCGTCCTTTTTCTCCCAGCCACGCAAAATGCGAGAAAGGATAGCGTTGAAAAAAGCGCATGAAGACTTGCATAAAGGATTGGCATGGGTCAAAAGAGAAGATTCATGGCTGTATTCAAGCAACTTGCCGATGTCTCGGTAATATCGTAGTCCAATAGGAGAACAACGCATCAACGAACCGTTGCCAGCAGTCCAAGGTGCATGGCGATTTTCAACTTCTTCAACGGCTTTTCGCCAGTTCATGCCTTTGTCAACAAGTGAAAGAACTCGTTGAGTGTGAACACCTATGCCAAAAGGGTCAGTGCGAAACCAGTTCAGCAAACGGCTTGCTGCGTCATCTGGGTTGAATTCGCCTAACTCAACAATACTTTCGGCAAGGCAAAGGGTTTGCATTGTGTCGTCAGTTATGTTTCCTGCTGGTCTAATTCCGTCAACCATGTCTTTGAGTATTCCGAAAGATTGACGAATTTTTTCCTTGCTCATGCCTTCAACAGGCATTCCCAAAGCATCGCCTATTGCAATACCGACAAGACAACCTTGAAACCTTTCCAACCTTTCAGCGGACATTTCATTCACCCCTTTCAATTTGATTTCGTCCTTCACTGCAAATTCTCTCGCTCCTTTGTTGCAAGTCTTGAATGTGAAATCCAAAATCGCCAGCATGCTTTAGCGATGCTTTTTGTTGCACCAAATTCGTATAGATTTTGACGGTCTTCTTTCACCAGCATACAAAAATGATTTTCGCCTTAGCGAGAAGCATAATACATTGGGGCTTCTCAAACAAGTTTGCATAATTTGCTCAAGAAGACATCCAAGTTAGAGAGGTTTGAAATTTTTCTTCTAAAGCCCGAGTTTTTTCTCATTTGGTTGATAACTTTTCCAGAACTTTGGAGTTTGTTTTCGCTACGAAAATTTCGGCTATTGGCCGAGTTTGTTTTTTGCCTTTTTCGTTTGCAAAGTCATTCCAAAAACCTCGGTTTTCTTTGCTAAAAGGGAGTGATTGAAATGAGTAAACTGGCAGTAGAAACTGAAAAGGTTCAATTTCAAGGATTGTCAATTCGTTCTCTTTTGATTGGTTTGATTTTCAGCGTTGGAGCAGTTTTTATCGTCTCTTATGCTGAGTTAGTGGTCAAAGAAATTCAAATTGCTATTTGCCAATTCAATCCAGCAGCCCTTGGCTTGTTGGTCGTTTTGGTGACATTTAACGGAATTGTTTCTTGGATAATTGGTCGTCCTTTTTTGCAGCCTCACGAAATCCTTATCGCTTACACAATGACTGTTCTGGCGGCTATGATTGCTTCTCGTGGACTGATGGAGAAACTTTTGCCCGCTTTAGTTGCCATCAACTATTTTGCTAACCCACAAAATAGATGGTCAGAAGCCTTCTTCAATCACATTCCCAAGTGGCTTGTCCCTTTTGACCCCAAGGGTTTAGAGCGCCAACCTTCTTCCCGTTACTTTTACGAGGGTAGCGACGGAGTTGTTATTTGGGAGGAGTGGCTAACTCCCCTTTTGGCTTGGTCAATAGTGATTGCAGGTGTTTGGATGTGTTTTCTTTCTGTAGCAACAATTTGGCGTCGTCAATGGTCGGAGCACGAAAAACTTAATTTCCCATTGACACAGCCACCGCTCCAACTCATTGAGCCATCAAACCGTTTCAATTTGCTTCGCAACAGATTGACTTGGCTTGGTTTTCTTCTTTCGGCTTTTGTGTTTTTTGTCAACGGGCTAAACCGACTTTTCCCTTCCATTCCTCAAATTCGTGTCAGTTGGTTTCTTAACGAATATTTGACTGACAGACCTTTTAACGCCATTTTCTTCACGCCCATTTACACTTCCTATGCAGCCGTAGGCTTTGCCTATTTTCTCCCAACGCAATTACTTTTCAGCCTTTGGTTTTTCTTTTGGCTAACGAGGCTACAAGATATTTTGCTTTCTTGGCTTGGTTATGACCATATGCTAATCAACATGCCTCTTTACCCTACTCGGCTTTACATTGGCTACCAAGTTTTGGGAGCATATCTTGTGCTTGTTTGGTTTTTCTGGCGTGCCGCTTTACCTTATCTGCGTCAAGTGCTCGCCAAAACTTTTGGAAGAAGCGATATTGATGACAGTAACGAGTTGATGCCTTTTCAAGTTGCAGTAATCTTGGGTTCAGTTGGTCTCGCTATCGGGATAGTTTGGGGTATAGCGACGGGTCTCTCACCAGCCGTTGCTGTTGTTGAGTTTGTTGTTTACTTGGGAGTTGTCGTTTTAGTCATGGCTCGCAGTGTAGCCGAAGGTGGCTTGATGATGACAGAAACTTCTTTCCGACCAATTGACTTGATGAGACTTTTTGTGCCCAAACATCAATTAGGTGCACGAAACTTGACGATTTTGGGTTTTGTTGACGCTGTTTTCACAAGAGACTTGAGAGGCTTGCTTGTCACACCCTTACTTGACAGTTTGAAAATGAGTGAGAAGGTAAACTTGTTGAGACGAGGTTTGCTTTTGCCAGCGGTTTTAGCAATGGTTATAGGCTTCATTACTGCTGCCTTTTACCAACTCAAACTTCCACACATTCATGGAGCATTGACGATGTATGGATATGTCTATCAAGGCAATCCTCGCTGGGCTTTTGAAGACCATATCAGTTCAATCTTGGGGCAAGATAGACCGCCAAATTACATTCGTGGATTTTTTATTGCCAGCGTCATCATAACTTACGCAATGGTTGTCGCCAGAGCGCATTTTTGGTGGTTTCCTTTTCATCCACTTGCTTATGCCCTGAGTGCTTCTTGGACGATGATTGTTTTTTGGTTTCCCATTTTCGTTGCTTGGCTCGTTAAAAGTCTGATTTTGCGTTATGCTGGTGTTCGTGCTTTCCACCGTTATGCTCCCTTCTTCATCGGTTTAATCTACGGTGAATTTTTCATGGCAGTGGTTTGGGCAGTCCATTCTCTAATAACTCGTAAACCTGCTCCCTTCTTCCCTTGGCCGTGATAGCCCATGAATAACTTTTGCTGAAAAGTTTTCCAGTTGCTTGCAGTGAGTCCGCAAGGTTTGCATGTAACTTTCGCCAAATCTTCAGAATAGAAGACAATCATTACACTTGACGAATTGCAATTGGAACAAATTGCAACAAAATTTCCTTAGGTGATAGAGTTTATGAGGCGGCGTCAAATTTTTTGGTTGATTTTGTTTTTGGTTGCTTTGGCTTGGTTGACTGTCTTAACTGTCAAGCATCAAGAGGAGACAATGATTCGCAACCTCCCTCTAATTCGGACAAGTTATTCTGCACGACCTCAAGGCACGAAAGCACTTTACCGAACTTTAGGCGAAATTGGGTTCAAAGTTGATAGATGGAAGAGAGCATGGCGTCAACTTGATTACCGAAAGCGAAATAGAGTCTTGTTTGTGATTGAGCCACTTTCATCTGTCTTTCCAAAACTTGATGACTGGAAAAGGTTGATTGAATTTGCTGAAGCAGGAAATTTAGTTTGGCTCTCATCCGAAATGTCAGATACTGTTGCTGGTGAGTCAAAAGCCATTTTGACTGCTTACCATGCTCGCCCTTTGTTACCAGCACCTTGGTTGAAAGGAGTGAAGCGATACATCGTCAAAAGCGGAACAAGATTGACCAAACCTTGGCAACCACCAGTTCAAGCGACTTTCACATCCTTGCGTCCGACGAAAGAAGTCCCTTTGCTGAGCGACAGGAACGGAATAGTTCTGAAAGTCATTGCTTTAGGCAGAGGTTACATCATCATTGACAGCAACCCTTACGCTCTTAGCAATGAAGGCATCGGTAAAGGTGACCACTTTCGGTTAGTGCTGAACATTGTTAGCAGCATCGCAGGTCAAAATGGCGAAATCTTTTTTGACGAGTGGGGAAGAGGCTTCGGCGAAGGCGAACATTGGTGGTGGGCTGTCACGCCTGAAACGAGAAATGCAATTTTGCAATTGGTCGTCGCAGGTTGTTTGTTAATTCTCGCTATCAGTTTTCGCTTCGGTCGCCCCATCGCCATCGTTTCTCGCCCTTTTAGCAGAACCGCTTTCGTTTACGGTTTGGCAACCTTGTTGCGACGAGGAAACACATTACAAGATGCCGTCAAGATTCTTGAGTTGCACTTTTTGAGACAAGTTTTTAGCATGCCTTTCCTTTGGCAATTGCCTGAAAGCGAAAAGGTTGAGCAAATGTTGCTTTCTTTACCCGCAGCGAAGCGAGGACAAGTTAGACGAGTTTGGCTTTGGGCTGAAAAGTTGAGCCGACAAAGACAACTGAGCGAGAAAGAAGTGTTGAAATGGGCAAAAGCGATGCAGGAAGTCATCAGAAAGAGGTGATAGAAGAGCATGAGGATTTTTGTGAAAATCCTTTTGTCTGTCAACATTGCTTTTATCGCCTCGGTTATCGTCTTCAGCCAAGTTGGCAAATCTGAATGGCGACCAGTCAAACCAGCAGGCTTTTTTGCTTCTTGGGCGAAAATTGGCGATGGATTTAGCGTCAAATTTGTTAAGACAAGTGGCGAGCGACGGCCATTGCTTCTGGAAATCACTTCGTCGGAAATCGCAAAAGCCAAATCCGTTGCCATTCGTTTTCGGTTAAAACTTGCTAAGGCGCAAACGGCAAGTCTTGTGATTTTGGCTTTCGGTCAATCAGGTGAAGTTTGGTTCAAGGTGAGTTCGCCTGTCTTGGCAAATGTCGGTGAGTATGAATTGGCTATACCTTTGAAGGGTTTACAACTTGCAGCCTTTAGCGAAGTCAAAAAAGCCTTTGATCCAATGAAAGTTCGCCGATTTCAAATTGGGCTTGCTCTTGATGGTAAATGTGAGGGTGTTTGGGAGATTTACAGCATTTCGTTGATTGACAAACCTTTTCGACCTATCAAACCTTTCGCCCTTCCTTTCTCACCAGAAATTCAACTTTTTCTCGTCCACGACACGGCAGCGAAACCGAAAACGGCAATTGTCAGCGAAGATGGCAAGTTGATTTGGCGAACGGAGTTTTCCATTCCTGGCGGTCGGCATATGTATGTCTTGCCCATACTGCCAGTTCCAGACACAGATTTGACTGGTTACAGCGGTTTGAGACTAATCTATCGTGCTCGTTTGCCTATGGGAATTAAGGCTTTGCTTATTACGCTTGTTGAGCGTGACGGCTCGCATTACTACACTGATTGGCTCGCCACTCCAACCGATGAATGGAAGACATTGACAATTCCTTTTAATGAGTTTCGTCTTGGTGGTTGGTCGCAAGACGAAAACGGCAAACTTGACCTTGACCAAATTGGTAGCATCATCGTAGGGATTCATGGGACAACTTCGGAGCAGGAAGGTAGTGGCACAATTGAGGTTAAATCAATTTCTTTTGTCCTTTGAGGTTTACCTAATGGGGCATTGACAAGGCGATTGTTTGCATTTGGGACAGCCATTAGCATATCTTTGCGCCGCACTTTCAATGTCAACACCAGCAAGATTTGCCACACTTAAAAGCCAAGCCAAAACATCTGAAAACTCAATGTGCAACGCCTTTTCATCTTGACAATCAGTTTTTAACAACCGAGCCAATTCGCCAACTTCTTCAACAAACCAAAGGAAAGTTCGTTCTAAGCCCCGCTGCGAATCCCGTTCAAAGTAAGTGCGACGAATTTGCTCTTGCAATTCTCGCAAAGTCACTTAGTTGCGACCTCCTTTCTCTCATTTTTCTTTTACAGACTTCGCTCACAAAAAACTTGGCACATTGCATTCAAAATTTACTTTGGCTCGTCAAAAGCCTCGCTTTCAAAAGTGCAAATCGCTTAAGGCTAACACAAAATTCTTTTGAGTAAGACAATCGTAAGCAAAGGAGAGGTGAATAAAAGATGAAGGCATCAGCAATCGTAGCACATGGTGGCGTTGAAGGCTTGAGATACATGGACTTACCTGACCCTCAACCGAGCCAAGGGGAAGTTGTCATACAAGTTCGTGCTTGCGCTCTCAACCACCTTGACATCTGGCTTCGTATAGGCATTCCAGCATACAGGCTTGAACTCCCTCATGTCCCTGGAAGTGATGTGGCAGGTGAAGTTGTTGCTATCGGCGATGGCGTGACTAATGTCAAATTTGGCGACAAAGTGATTGTCAATCCAAACTTGACTTGTGGCGAATGCGAATGGTGCAAGATGGGCGAAGACAGCATGTGTATTTCCTTTGGGATTTTCGGTGCAAAGTGTTGGGGCGGTTACGCTGAGTTTGCGAAAGTCCCAGCACGGAACTTGATTCCTATGCCTGAAAACTTAACTTTTGAACAAGCAGCAGCCTTCCCTTTGACTTTCCTCACTGCTTGGCACATGCTCATAACGAGGGCTAATCTAAAACCTGGCGAACGAGTTTTAATTGTTGCTGCTGGCAGTGGTGTCGGCGTTGCAGCCGTTCAAATCGCCAAACTTGCTGGTGCTTTCGTGATCGCAACGGCAGGAACAGACGAGAAATGCGAAAAGGCAAAAGCCATCGGAGCAGATGAAGTCATCAATCACAGCCGAGAAAATATCGTTGAAGGAGTGAAAAGTTTGACCGACGGTCGTGGTGTTGATTTGGTCTTTGAGCATGTCGGTCCTGCAGTTTTTGATCAATGCTTGGCTTCGCTGGCGAAAGGTGGAAGGCTCGTCACCTGCGGAGCGACTACAGGACCAGCGGCAAGTTTTGACATCCGCTTCCTTTTCAGCAGGCAACTTTCCATCATCGGCTCAATGATGGGACGGACAAGCGAACTTTTGACAATCGTTAGGTTATTTGGTGAAGGGAAATTGAAACCTATCATTGACAGAACTTTCCACCTGTCTGAAGCAAGGAAGGCTCAAGAAGTTCTTGAAAGCAGGAACTTCTTCGGCAAGTTGGTTTTAGTGCCTTAGTCACGCAAGTATGTAGGCATGTGTAGGAATAGACTTCCAGATTGTTTTGGTAGACTAAGCAGTTGAATGCGAGTTAGGAGAAATTCACTTGCATTGCTGTTTCTTTGGCTCGGCATTAACTTTGCTCTTAATGAGGTGATGGGGATTTTTCCTGAATTTTCGTTAACTTAGAGGACAAACCATAAGCGTCCCGAAATTTGGTAATGTGCAAAAATATAATCGTAGGGTCAATATCTCGTTGACTAAATGCAATCAATCGTTGGTGGATTTGGAAATGCCTCGTGGCTACAAAATGATTTTAGATGGAGACATCCATCAAATTCGGTTTAGGAGAAAACGAACGAGGTGAAATTTAGAATGCCAAAGCACAAAAGCGAAGTTGCAGTCAAGTTGCCCGTTGATTGGAATGAGTTTGAGAGAAAGGCGTTGGAAAGATTGAAGGAAATTCAGTCAGAGTTGCTGCCAGAAAAGGCTCACTTCATCGTCGCCATTGAGCCTGAAAGCGGAGGTTATGTGGTAGCGGAAACGAGGTATGAAGCAGTCCGTGAGTTTCGGCGTCGTTTTCCAGGCAAATTGCTCTTTCTCATCCGAGCAGACGGAGGCCCGACCATGAGGTTAAGGCATAAGTGAGCACAAGGGGTTGAAAGCAGTGGCTGCGTATGCGGAGATTGAAGTTATTGGCTTAAGACTTTCTGAGAAGTTGACGGCTATTATTGACACGGGCTTTGACGGTGCGATTTGCTTGCCCATCAGTATTGCAGTGACTTTGGGGTTGGAGTTAGTTGGTTGGGAGTTTGTTCAATACGCTGATGGACGGATTGCTCGTGAATTGCTTTTTCGTGGCACTGTGCAATTTCAAGACAGCATTTTTGAGGTCAATATCTCCTTGACAGAAAGCAATGAAGCATTAATAGGTTTGGAAATGCTTCGTGGCTACAAGATGGTTTTGGACGGAGACACGCACCAAGTTCAGTTTAGGCGAAAACAAACGAGGTGAGCGAAGATGGCGATACAAGAAAAAGTTATCGCAAAAGCCGTCCCTGTCCAAATTCGTGAAGATGGCAGCGTGCCCATCCCAAAGGAGTTGCTTGAACTTGTTCAATGGCAACCAAACGACGAAGTGCTCGTTTTTGAAGAAGATGGGCACTTGGTCATCATGACCCGACAGCAACTCGCCGACGAAATTGTCAAGTTGTTGCAAGTGTTAAAGGATGCTGACTGGGATTGGCTTGAAAGGGAGAGAGAAGATGACCCGCAAAGGTTGTGACACAAGTTTCTTTCGGGCTTTAATGAACGGACATCCTGATGCCGTTTCTATTTGGCGAGAAGCGGTTCATAGCAAGTTGCTGCTGGTCGTTTCAACAATCACTGTCAACGAGTTGCTGACGCTCTATTACCGACACGGAGAATCAGAAACGGGGCGCCGCATTATCGCCAGGTTGATCAAGGCAGCATGGGTTAGGTTAATTCCTGTGTCCATTCAAATTGCCTTTCGTTCTGCAGGTTACAGGCACGGTTTAGGTTTGTCAACCGTTGATGCAATCATCTTAGCGACGGTTGTTGAGGAAGGATGCGATGAGATTTTGACTACTGACCGGCATTTCATCATCGCAGAAAATCAAGGCGTCATCAAAGTGAACTTGATGAGGTGATGAATTAATGCCGCAGCAAGTCAAGCGAGATTACTACGAAGTGCTTGGCGTTTCAAAGAACGCAACTGAAAAGGAAATCAAACAAGCCTACAGGCGATTGGTGCGCAAGTTTCATCCTGACTTGAACCCAAACAACAAGGAAGCAGAAGAGCGGTTTAAGGAAATTCAGGAAGCCTATGAGGTTTTGTCCGACTCTGAAAAGCGAAGGCTTTATGATAAGTTTGGTCACAATTGGCGGGCTGCTTGGCAAGCAAAACAGCAAGGCATTGATGTTGAAAACATCGGTTGGATGCCGCCATCGCAGGAAGGTTTTGAGTTTGAATTTGGCGATTGGCGTGATTTGTTTGGTTCCTTTGGCGATTTTTTGAGTGACTTTTTTACTGGTAGAACTCGCACAACCGCAAGAACGAGAGAACGACGACCAAGAACGCAACGAGGGCAAGATGTTGAAGCGGAGTTGGAAATTGAACTTGAAGATGCAGCCTTTGGCTCGGTTAAGCGTATAACTGTGACCATTGACGAACCTTGCCTAATTTGCGGTGGCGAAGGTGGCACGACAAAAACTTGCCCAAACTGCAAAGGCACAGGTGTCGTCCATCACTCCCGTGGCTTCTTCAGCGTCGGCTCAAGTTGCACTCGTTGCCGTGGTGAAGGAGTGGTAATTGATAGCCTGTGCCCAAGATGTAATGGCAGCGGAAAAACTCGCACAACTCGCTCCGTTGAAGTTCGCATTCCGCAAGGGATTGAAGACGGAACGAAGTTAAGGCTTCAAGGTCAAGGTGCTTCAGGGAGAAATGGCGGTCAACCCGGCGACCTTTACCTAACCGTCC
>JANXCD010000180.1 GCA_025060305.1 Armatimonadota bacterium
GAACATTGTCAAAAGAGGAAGGTAGAGGGACAGCATACATCGGGATAGATTTGCGAAATGAGGGCAAAGTTAGGGTCGTGGCAGGGACAATACAAGCGAATAATTACTATCAAACACAAACGGGCACGCTGGAAATCGGCATCAGCGGGACGGAAGCAGCGCAGTTCGGTAAGATGAATGTCACAGGCTCGGCTTGGCTAAATGGCACGCTAATTGCTAACTTGCTCGGCGATTTCGCACCTGCTGTTGGAACAAGTTTCCGAGTCCTCACAGTTAACCGAAGAACAGGAGATTTTAGAATCACAGATTTGCCTGGTGATATGGAAGCACAATGGTCTGATGCAGACTTAGTAATTACAACACTTGGAGGTTTCTTCATTTCTGCTGTTAGTCCAAAAATCATACCGAACGCAGGTAATGTTGAATTAACTCTAAAAGGCTCTGGCTTTGCTAACGGAATAGCAGTTAAATTGAAGCAAGGACAAAGCGAGTTTTCGGCTGTTGAGATCATTGTTGATAGTAGGCGATTGCTTCGCGCAAGGTTTAGTTTAGACAACATTCCAGTAGGAGACTACGATGTGATTGCATATCTGCCAGATCAACAGAGGGCTGAGTTCAAAACGGCTATTCAGGTATACGACCTCCAAACTTTTTCCATCGTCTCCGTTGAGCCTTATGAACTTGTCTTAAAGCCTAACAGTGTAGTCACTTTCCATATTCAAGGAACTCAGTTTACTGACGATTGTCAAGTTTACTTGAAACGACCTGTTCCAGAAGAGCAACCCATCGTTCCTCAAAGCCTTTCAATTTTATCGCCTCAAGAGATTCATGCTACTTTTAACTTGAGAGGGGCTAAAGTTGGTCCTTACGACTTGATTGTCATCAAAGGTAATCAGCAAGCCAGTTTTCGCATTCACCTTTATCCCTACATGGCTGTTATGACTGGCAATTATGTGCATCCATCTATTTTGGTCGTCGGACGAGTTACACAGCACCAAATTGAATTGTTCAATTGGGGTAATGCTCCTGGAGTCGCTGTTTACGGCTTCATTTTGCCCTCTGGATTTAGGTTAGTGGGAATCCAAACGGCTGCTGGTGGTGAATGGGGTATTTCAACTGACGGTTCTATCATTATTGCACAGCCTGTAGAGCCAGGCGAAATGGCGACTGTTACTGTAAATGTTGTTTTGCCTTGGGACAATGTGGTGCCTCCAGATCAACCGCCTCAGGTAGGAAAATATCGCTTAGGCGATGAGATTTTTATCAAGGGAAGCCTTTTGGCAAGTCCCGTTCAAGATGTTTGGCACATGGTTCGTTCTGGTTCAGCAAGTTGGGATGAGATTGTTGCTCGGGCTTTAACGGGTTACGGCACTTTAAGAAATCTCTATCTTGAAGAACTCGGCGAACTTACAATGGAGGAACTTTCTGCTCACTTGATCGCTCTTAATATCTCTCATCCAGGTGTCGGCGAGGTTATTTCAACAGCAATGAGGGCAAACTTCGTCATGTCTTTCATGGGTGACAGGTATCGTGAAAGTAGAAGAAGTCACAATCCCCAACAATCTGGTCGTTTGTGGAATTTAGACCTTCAAAGCCTCATTACTGATTGGTGGGAACCAGTCAAGTTAATGCCTGGTTTTATCGCTGATGATGTGACCAAATGGCAGAATTGGGTTGTAAGAGGTTTGGCATTAACCGAAGGTCTAATTCAAGGTGTAACACTGGGACTTGTAAAATTTAATGTTTCCGAATCTGTAGCCAAATGCCTTGGCGTAGATCCCACAATTGCACAAGGCTCAAGATTAGTTGGAGATTATACAACCTTTGCTATTCCAGCAGGACTTGGAGTAAAAGTAGGTAAAGTTGCCAAAGAGTTAGCAAAAGAATTACCTGAAATCATAGCCGTATCAAAATTTCTCTACAAATCCATAGGAGAATCGGCTGAAGCAGCAAAGTATACGCAGCGTTTCCTTGAAGAACTTGATGGGAAGCCTGTTCTGAGGAGTCTTGGTAGAAACATAGTGTGGGCTATAAAAGGTAATCCGCAAGAACCATCTCGCATTATTGGTTTTGATGCTGTGATAGACTTTTTCCCTGCAGTAAAAGCCAAAGGTGCACCCGATTGGCCAAGGCGTGCTCGCGCTAATCTTTTTCACATAGGTTACCATGTTCAATATGGTTGGCATGTTGGCATAGGTTATGTTAGAACTCCATTAAAGCCAGGGCAAATGTTCCCACCAGCTGGTTGGCATTTTTATGCTACCCATGCTTTTCATCCCAGGTTTGGAGATATCAAATACTCCAGTATAATCGGCGGGGTCGGGGGAATTGCTCTAGCTCCTTTGGGCGTTGTTGAGGGGTTAAACATGTTGAATGAGTTTGCTAGGGAATCTATTGACCGATTCTGCAACTCTGGGAGTGTGCGACTGGTTGCTGCCTGGGATCCTAATTCCATTGAAGTGTCACCTGCGACTCCATATATCTCACCAGACCGAAGGCTATCCTTTACCGTTTACTTTGAGAACCTTCCTCAAGCCAACTTTCCTGCTGAAGATGTGACAATTAAGTTAGTGCTTGACAATAACTTAGACATAGACACATTGACTTTTGATGGTTCAAGCCATCCAAATGTTCTAACGACATCTATTGACAAGGAAAGCCGAATAATTTACTGGCGATTTTCTGGCATTCAGTTGCCACCCAACCAGTCTCCACCTGAAGGCGAAGGTTGGGCTCGTTTTAGTGTAAACTTAAAACAGAATTTGCCTTCAGGCACAGAAATCCGTGCTAAAGCAGAGATTAGGTTTGATGAGAATCCGCCAATTACAACCAATGAAGTTATGGTGCGAGTAGATTCACAGCCCCCATCAACCCAACTTACTGCCTTATCTGAAGAGTATTCTCGTAGTCCCTTTGAAGTTCAATGGCAAGCACAAGATGACTTGTCTGGTGTGGCAATAACATATCTTTGGGTTAACGAAGAGCGAGCCGATGGAAGACAAAGGCAGCAAAGTTCTTCCAACAATCAAGGGAAACGAATGGTGCAAGTTGGAGACAAAACTTATCTACTTCATCAGATGTTGACTCCAGAAGGTGGCAACAAGGTTCAATTCCGAGCCAAGTTTGGCTACAGATATCATTTCATTGCCACTTCAGCAGACATTGTAGGCAACGAAGAGAATTTGCCAGATCAACCTCAAGCGGTCACTCGTTTTGGTCGTGCACCGCAAATCTCTCAAGGTTTGCGCATTGTTGCCGTTCCTGTCCAAAGTGAAGATGATGATCCTAAG
>JANXCD010000181.1 GCA_025060305.1 Armatimonadota bacterium
AAAAAGCCTGCTAACATTGCAAAAGTGATGGCTGTTAGCCTCAAAAGCATCGTTGTCAAATTCACTCGCCAAGCCCAAAGGACAGCCAAAGCCAGCCAAAGGGCAGGTGCGACCGAATACTTGATGGCTGTTGCCAATCCCGAAACGAAAGCAGCGAGCAAGATTTTCCGTTTGTTATCTGCTGATGCTGCCAAGTAAAGTGCCAAAGTGGTCAAAAGCGTCAAAGGGACATCAACAGTTGCGAAGTGGCTATGTTGGACATGCATCGGGAAAGCAGCAAGCAAAATCGTAGCGATGAAGGCTGCCCAACCGTTGGCGAGTTTGCGTGCCCAAACGAAGACGAGCAAAACTGTCCCAACGCCACAAAGGGCTGAGAGCCAACGGGCAAGCAAATGAAGTTTTGCAAATTCCGAAACTGCTTGAATTGACTCAGAAACTCCGAGCCAACCGCTGATGGAAAAGGCTTTGAAGAAAGGTGTCAAATCAAGCCAGCCATAACCTTCAGCGAACAATCTGGCAAAATAGACAGCGTAAAGGAACAAACTGCCGTAATTGAAAAAGTGAGGGTTCATTTCACCAGCAAAAATGTTCATGTGCAAAGTCGGTCCGATAACAGTGATTTCGTCAGGATGGTAAGAGTGAACTTGATTTGGCGAAGGCAAACCCCAATCAATCCTGTAAATTCTCAACAAAAGGGCAACGGTTGCAGCGATAGCCAGCAACGAGATTTCGCTAATTGTCAACCTTAGCCCTTTCAAATTGATTGCCATCTTTGCTTCCGCTTCTCGCAACTTCATTGCCCTTCACTACTCTCTTTGCTTTTTATCTCTTCCAAATTCGTTTGTGCACCATAAGAGATCTTGCGCCAATAAAATTCGGCATAAATTAGTCACTAAAAATTTTGCACTAACGAGGAAGGCAGCGATTAACTTTCAGGTTATGTAGCATCATCTTGCATTTTATATGGCAAAATTTTGAAGGAAGATTTTTCAAGATGATAGTTGCGCAGTTGAATGAAGGGCGGATGAAATCTGCCTGATTCGCTGGATTTTTGCGATGGTTTTTTAGGCAGACTTTCATCTGCACCTACAAACGATGCTGACTTTGTAAGTCCTAAAAGGCAACAAAGGGGTGAAAGTTATGCCATCACTTAGACGCACTCGCAAAAAATTGCAAAAGCAAGTTATCAGGTGGACAATTTGGCTTGGCATCACTCTCATTTTTGTAATAGGCATGTTTAGTGGCTTCAGTTGGGTTGAACAGCAAGTTAGAGGGACTAATCTGCCAAGAGTGCTCGCAAGGGTAAATGGTGTTGAAATTTCCCGCCAACAGTATGAGCAAGAGTTAATGAGGATTGCCCAAATCGGCTTACAAAGGTTAAGCCCGCAAGATTGGACTTTTTACAAGGAACATATCCTCAACCAGATGGTAGACGAAGAACTTCTTCGGCAGGAAGCCTATAGGCGTCGTGTTCGCGTTTACCGCTTTGACATCAATAAAAGAGTTGACGAAATTTTGCAGTTCCAACTTGCTTCTTTAAAGCAGCAATATGAGCAAGATAAAGATTTTCGTGATTTCGTCCGAACGAAATACGGCTCTCTTGACGGTATGGTTCAAGATTTGCGCTCACAAATTAGCAGGGAAAGAAAACAAATTGAGCAAGAGATTTTGCAGGAAAAGTTACGCCAATTGGTTGAAAGCGAAGTTAAAGTCACTGAAGATGACCTGAAATCTCAATACACCAAGTTCAAAATCCGACATATTTTCGTTGGGTTTGACAAGTTCTTGCCTAAGGGCAAGTCGCCAAGTGAGCAAGACAGAAATCAAGCGAAAGAAAAAGCCCTTCAAAAGGCAACAACTTTGCGAGAAAGGATTTTGAAAGGCGAGGATTTTGTAAAGGTGGCTGAAAAGGAATCCGACGACCCAACAACGAGAACAAAAGGTGGAGATTTGGGCGAATTGAGCGCCGACTCCCTAAAATGGCGCATCGGCGAAGACGCATTGTCAATACTTGCGAAGATGAAAGTGGGCGAAATTTCTGAACCAATAGAAGGCTTCAATGGCTATCATATCGTCAAGTTGGAAGGCAAAAAAGTTGAGTTGCCAAGTGACTACGATAAAGTGAGATACAAATGCGAAGAGAAAAACTGCGGTAACATTTGGCTCGGCGAAAAAGACGAAAAGAAATGCCCCAAATGCGGAAGCACCAAAATTAAAAAAATTGGCGAACGGAAAAAAGAGTTGATGGACGAAATCAGACAAAGAAGAACGCAAGAAAGATGGACCAATTTGCTTCAGGACTTGCGTAACAGAGCGAAAATTGAAATCTACGACCCAGAACTGAAAGCCATCATCGCATCTCGTGAGGGTAACACAGAAGAAGCCATTCGCTATTACAAAGAGGCTCTCAAAATTTTCAACGAGAATCCAGATTCCCGACGAAATTTACTTTTCCCAGATGTCTTGCACTATCAATTGTCAAGGCTTTACATGGGACAAGGGAAGTTAAAAGAAGCAGAACAGGAAATTCGCAAGGCTCTTGAATATTCCGACGATAACGAGTTGCACATTCAATTGGGTAGCATCCTAATGTTGCAAGGCAAAAAGGACGCTGCGTTGAAACAATTTTTAAAAATTGCCAACTCAAGACCAACGCCCAGCCAAAGGTATATTATTGCCAATTACTTTGAGCAACTGGGACGAAAAGACTTGGCGAAGGAACAACGCAAATTGGCTGAAAAAGAAAGTAGCCCAAGCGGTTTACCAATACCTTTCCAAATCCGTTAACGGAGAACCCATAGTTTTGAATTCTCTAAAAACTCAAGCAAATCATTGGGTTTTAGGATTTTTCAGCAACTCAAGGTTGCAGAGATAAAACTCTATTTCGCCTTAACTTCATCATTAACCTCTGATAAATGGCTGATTTTATTCGCAAATTAGCGCTGTGCAAAAATACATTTGAACACAGAGTAGTTAAAATTTGCCTTCGGTGAAGGGAAATGCAAGTAAAGTCTCAAACTCAAATTTGCCCAAACCCAAAATGCAGTGCGGATGTTTCGCTATCTGCCAACAATTGCCCCAAATGTGGGACTCCACAAAGGCAACTTCTTGGTCGTGGGACAGTTTTGCAAGGACGATATCGCATTGATGGCATTCGTGGCTGTGGAGGCTTCGGTGCTGTCTACCGAGCAACTGATTTGCAAACTGGAGAATTAGTCGCTATCAAAGAAAACCATCAACACAGAACCTTTGCGAGATTTGAGCGTGAGTCAAAAC
>JANXCD010000182.1 GCA_025060305.1 Armatimonadota bacterium
CCGTCTTTGCTGACCGTAGCCAGAGCGGCAGCGTTGGGCTCAACCAAACCTTCCGAAAGTGCGTCTTGCAGCCATCGCTTGAGCAAATCAAAAGGTTCAGTCGGCAAGTCTTTTTCGCTAAGTGCTCGTTGACTGTAGTCACGCCTCAGTTGCCGTAATTGCTCTCTGACATTCAAAGTAGGAGTCCTCCTTTCTTTTGAACACATAGGTTTTCGCCCAATCGCTGCATCGCTTCGGAAGCAATCAAAAATCATTGCCGAAAAGTTGCAAATGTGAATGTTTTTTTTCGGGCAGACTATTCGTCTGTCACTACGGAACGATACTAACTTCTTAAATCCCATATGATTTTGATGCCTCAGCAACTGCACAACAAAAGCGATGGCACAATGAAATTGGTGATGATGATGCGAAAGTTTGTGCTTAGATGTGAACCTTTGACTGAAGAAAGTTTTGCACCTTTTGGCTACACTGTCCGAAACTTTGCCGAAGCAAAGCCGAAATTGATAGTTGGCGAAATTGTCCGCAACCGCATGAGGGTGCGACAAGTTAAGCAAATTGAATGGGTAAGCGTCCATTATGATGGCGAGCAAATTATTTTTCCTTGCGAACCTGTGCAAACCATTTTCGTTGTTGCTCCCAAATTGAAAAAGCCAAGCCTTGAAAGTTTTCGTGCTTTTTTGAGCGATGGGGCTTTCGGCGTTTGCTTAAGAATTGGCGTATGGCATTCTTTACCCATTCCCATTAGCCAAGACCATGCACTTTACGAAAATGCTCAAGGTAGCGAATGGCACAATAAAACCATAGATTTGCATTTGCCTTCAGAACTTGGTGCAATTTTACAGGTTGAATGGTGACAGCAAATTTTCCTCAAAGATTAGTCGTTTGTGTTTTGCTAAAGAATTTTCCGATTTGTCAGAAAGATTGCTGGCAAACCAAAATTCTTTACTCGCTTCGTTTCAACCAAGAGAGAATTATTGCCAAGAAGGCTAAAGCCAATAGCGTTTGAGTGCCGGAAATCTGGCTTGTGTAAATGCTCGCCCAAGAAGGTGAAGCAAACCAATAAGCCATCTGCATAACCAATTTTGCCAATTCGCCTGCAAAGAAACTTATAGGCATCGCCATCAGCGGCGAAATTAGCGAAATCAAAGCCGAAAGGAAACCGAGCATCAAAGCGAAAGAAGCAGGAATAACAGCACATAAGTTAGCAATTGGAGCGATGATGCTAATGCGACCAAAGTAATGCATCAAGACAGGAGTCAAAAACAACTGAGCGCTCAATGTCGCTGCGAGTGGAAAACTAAGCCATTCAGGCAGCCAACTAAACCAACGCATCAACAAAGGTGCAGCGTAAATCAATCCGAAAGTGGCAGCGTAGGAAAGTTGAAAACCAATATCGTGAACCATCGCTGGTTCAATTGCCACAAGGAGAGCCGAACTAAGCCAAAGGGAAGTTTGCCAATCAACATCACGAAACCATCTCCATCCTGCAAAGGCGTAAAGTCCCATTAAAACCGCTCGGAAAATGCTTGGCTCACCACGAGTAAGTGGAAGGTAAAAGGAAATCAGCAAAAGAAGCAGCGGAAATACAGGCAAGTTAAAAGTTCGGTTAGCCAGCCAAGCCAAACCCATCAGCAAGGTGACTTGCGCACCTGACGGAACAAACAAATGAGCCAAACCCGAACGAGCAAAGGCAATTTCATCGGCTTCACTTATGGCAACAGTCCGCATCCCGAAAACAATGCTTGCAAGCGCTGCCATCGTTGAAGTTCGTTCACGCATCGTTAAAGATTGCTGCCATCTTTCAAAAACAAATTGACGCCACTTTTCCCGCCACTTTTGCCAGACGAAAGAGTTAGAACGATGACTGAGCCGATGCAAGGCTTCTTGCTCCGTCCGTCCGACCCAAAAAACCCTTTGAAATCTCATCCGCCGCCAACTTGTTGTTCGTCCCCAAAATTCTTCAACCATCACCAAATCACCAATTTGCCAATTGGGCAAATCATCGGTTCGGACAGAAATTTGCACAAAACCTTCGTTCACGCTCAAGAGCAAACGGTAGCCATCTTTGGTCAGTATCGGTGCAGATGCGATGACGCCACTGAAAGGTGCATGAAGTTCATTAGGAATTGGCGGCAGCCGATAGCGAGTGAGCCATAAACCAAAAGCGAAAGCGCAAATTGATGCCCAAAAGAGAAGATGTTGAGAGAAAGCAAATGCCAATAAAAGCGAAAAGACAAGCAGAACGAAAGCAGCAACAAGCACGAAATTTTCTTCTGGCAAGCCTGCTTCTGCTAACCCCCCTGCCACAAAAGCAGCCGAAACAACCGCCAATGGTCTCTTGACAAGCCAATCCATCTCCATAACTTAGCCACCTGTGAAAGTGTTTGACACAAAGGTCGCTAAGATGCTATTTAGGGCAGTGGGACAGTGTTATTGCTATAACCTCTGTTGACTTATTTAGTTCGCTTCAACCAAAATCCAGATGCTTTGGGCTTTGTCAAGGGGAATTTGTAGACTGTCCCCCACCAAAACAGCCCTCACCTCTTTCTTCTCCTTCATCTCAGGCGTCAAAGCAACAACCCTTGCACTCTTTATCCCCAAACGCCTCAGCGTCGCCGTTGCCCTCAATGGCTCACAAACCGCAGGTCCTCGCCCTATCTTGAGCCTAACTCCACTAAGCCGATACACCCCTATCGGCTCATTGTATACTGCTTCATAGTCTTTGTTCGCTACCCTCCCAACTGCCACCATCAACCACCTTCTCGCCTCCACCAAAGGCTTACGCTCCAAAGGCACAATCCCCACAACTCCAAATTGTGGCTTGCCCTTGACAACCAAATGCCTTATCGCAGGCGCTTTGCTCAAATCTCCCATGATGACTTGTCCATAGTCGCTGTCTACTACAACCCAACCATCACGCCAGTTTCTCCTAACCTGTCCTGTGCTGCTCACCAACTCCCATCGGCTCACCAATCCCCTGTCTTTCTCCAACAAACCCCAAAACTTCAAAGCAGTGTCAAGAACTGCAGGAATGAAGTGTTGCAAAACAGAGGCATCGGAAATCACTAACGCTCTCTTGTCATAAAAAGCCCAACATACCTGATTTTGTTCGTCAACTCCAACGGCAACAGCCTCCTTCGGCAAACTCCCCAGTTCCAAAAACCTACCTTCTACAATTCGGACTCCTTCGTAGCCGTTGGGCAACTTGATTTGCAATCTGAACAGACCTTTGCGAAAACGCAAGTCAGGGTAAAGGGA
>JANXCD010000183.1 GCA_025060305.1 Armatimonadota bacterium
CGCCGAAATCATCGTCCACTCAGCACCCCGCACTTCGCACTCCGCACTTGATATCGTTCAAACTTACTTTGGTATCCGAACAGTCACATGGGGCACGGGACAAGGGACACGGGACAAGGGGCACTCGTTCGTTTTGCTCAATGGCAAGCCGATTTACCTTCGCGGTGCACTTGACCAGTCCTTTAACCCAGATGGGATTTACACCGCCCCGAGCGACGAATTTTTACGGCGGGATATTGAATTGGCTAAGGCTGCTGGTTTCAACATGCTCCGAATTCACATCAAAGCCGAAGAGCCGAGAAAGTTGTATTGGGCTGACAAACTCGGCATCCTAATTCAACAAGATATCCCGTGCTTTTACCGCATAAGCGAGCGTGCCCGAAGGCTGTTTGAAAAAACGATGCGTGACATGATTGAACGAGACTTCAATCACCCCAGCATTTACTGCTGGACAATCTTCAACGAAGAATGGGGCATAGGCAACCTACAAACGGCTCCGAGAGAGCACCGAATTGATTGGGTTCTCAAGATGGTTGAACTTGCACGGCAACTTGACCCAACTCGGCTCATTCAAGACAATACAGGTTGGTCTCACCTTGTCACGGACTTGAATTCGTTCCATTGGTATGGGCGAGATGTTGATGGCTTTAGGCAACATTATCGGCGCATAAACGAAGAACGAATCAAGCCCGGCGATGATTGGAACTACATTGCAGGATACAAACAAAGAGGCGAACCTTTTGTCAACAACGAGTTTGGCTATGTCGGCGCTGGTGACGGCGACAGCGATTGGAGTTGGGGCAACCTGTTTGTCGTGAACGCAATGCGAAGTTGCGACAAACTCGTAGGTTACACCTACACTGAGTTGACGGACATTGAGTGGGAGCATAACGGAGTTTACAACTATGACCGTTCGCCAAAAGAGTTCGGCTACGATTTTTGGGCACAAGGGATGACCGTCCGTGATGTTTTCGCTGAAGATTTTCTCGTGCTTGATGTCTCTGCTATCAAAATTGTAGGGGCGGCTGATAAGCCGCCCGCTTCGGACAAGTTAGAGCCCATCAAAGTGGCTGTTCCTGTCCTATTCAGCCACATGAGCGGAAAGCATGAAACTGGTCTAACCCTCAAATGGCAAATCCGATGGCTTGACAGATTTGGGAATATGCATGAAAGCAAAATCCATTTGCGCAAGTGCCCTAAGACTCCAGCATACAAACTCACATCGCTCGGCGAAATTTCGTTTACGCTCCCGAATGAACCTTCGTTGGTCACACTGGTCGCTTGGATTGAAGATGCGAAAGGCAAGCGAGTGCATATCAACTACACGCAATGGTGGGTGCGTGACGAAAAAGGACTGCCTCGTGCCGAACTTGTTGACAAAACAACTCTGGCTTTGCGGTTTTCGCCCAACGACTGGTCTGAGAGCAAATTCAGCGAACTTGACATGCCCGAAATTCCCATTGACGGCAAACATTACGGGCAAGGTCACGGCTTTGTTGAGTATCGGCTCAAGTTGCCTGAAGAAATTTCCGGGAGGGTGAGGCTCCTGCCGAACTTTTTGGACAAAGCACAATTGCTAACACTCACTTGCGAAATTGCAGCGAAAGCAGGACGAGAAAAAATTGATTGGGCTGAGCGAATCAACCCCCAAGATTACCCACAGACGGACGGCAAAAAGTTTCCGACGACCGTTGAAGTTTCACTTAACGGTGTAAAAGTCGCAACTTGGAATTTGCCTGACGACCCTGCGGATGCTCGTGGCGTGCTTTCGCATTGGCGAGGGATTGAGCGTGGCTCTTACGGATACTTGATGAGAGCGGAGATTGATTTGAACACTCCCGAAGGCATCGCAATTGTCAATCGATGGCTTGAAACTGGGCAATTGGTCATCAGGTTTGAAGTGCCATGGAATGCTGTTCATCGTGGCGGTTTAGCAATTTACGGCGAGACGATGGGATGCTACCCTGTTGAGCCGACGATTTTGTTGAAATTTGCCGAACCTTTGATTTTGCCTTCGGGCTGGAAGTCAAACGAAACCTTCGCTGTTGACACTTTCCGAGAAAGGTTGCAAGCCGTTTTGCCATCGGCTCAGCGTGGGGAAACTCAATGGCGATATACGACTGAAAAGCCACCAGAAAATTGGATGCAGCCAGACTTTGACGATAGCGGTTGGAAAGTCGGAGTTTCAGGTTTCGGCAGGCACGGAACACCGGGCTCAATCGTTCGGACGGAGTGGACGACAAGCGATATTTGGCTTCGGAAGAAGTTCGTTATGCCCAAGTTGTCGCCTAATGATGCTGTTTGGCTTGAAGTCCACCATGACGAAGACTGCGAAATTTACATCAACGGAAAATTGCTTTGGCGTGAAGGTGGCTACTTGACCCGCTACAAAATGGTTCGCTTAACTCCAGAACAAATCTCATTGTTCCGTGAAGGCGAAAACACCATCGCCGTCCATTGCCGACAGACAGTCGGTGGGCAGTTTATTGATGTTGGACTTTACCTTTTGCTACGAAAGGACTAATTTTTTTCTTCACTTGCTATGAGAAGGATTTTGATTGGCATGAAATCCCATATTGACTGAAGCGTCAAGAGGGAAAAATGATTTCCTTTGAAGCCTGCCTACCAGCGTTAGTGATTTAAGCCTGACGGAATTTTTCAATCGGATTTCATCACAAACTTAACTGAAAATGTAGGGACAGGCGAAGTCTGCCTGATGAAAGTAAACGGGCGGTTTCAGATGCTTCTATGCAGAATGAAACTTTTTCACAAAAAGCAATCATAACAAAGTGATTACTCCTGTGACGGTTAAAGCGATTCCCCAAATCAAGTCAAAGTTGAACCACCATTGGCGAAGTAAAGCCAAGCCCAACTTAGCGTAAACGAGCCAAGCCGTCAATGCCATCGCTGCTAACATTCCAGCAGTGTGGACTAAAACCGCTAAAATTGCAGAGCCACTCAAAGGCATAAGTTCGCCCAAAGGCAAGTTAAAAAGGGAAACAGTTTGTTTGATTGCTCCTTTGGGCAAGCAAAGGGCAAGGGGTGTGACCATGAGACCAGCGCCGTGAGCCGTTGCTGCCAAAAACGACCACCATGCCAATTCAATTTTGCTCAGCCTCATTCCTACCCAACGCAAATGTCTCGGTCGCCACAATCGCAAAATGCCAAAAGCAATCAAAAAAACACCGATGCCCCACTTCAAAAATTCCATCGGCAAAACCGCTTGAGCGAACAAAACCAATC
>JANXCD010000184.1 GCA_025060305.1 Armatimonadota bacterium
TTCGCTACTGACATCGGTCAAATGAAAAATTGGGGGTTGGAAATGGACGGAAACCACATAAAAGTTGACCAAAGGATGATGACCAACATCCCTGGCGTTTTTGCTGCTGGCGATATTGCTACTTACATAGGCAAAGTGAAACTCATCGCAACAGGGGTGGCGGAAGCAGCCACTGCTGTCAATCAAGCGAAAGTTTTCATTGACCCGACGGCTCGGCTTCAACCTGCCTTTAGCAGCACTACTGGCATTCCAGTGCAGCAGAGTTGAAAACAATAGGTGCTACTCAATTGAATGTTGAATTGGGTTAACTTAGAGTGCAAGCCTTGAAAGTTTCCGAAATTTCAGTCAGTCATTAGCCGAACCTTCTGAATTACCGACCGCTTCTTAGCCTTCTTTCACGCTTCCTGAAAAGTTCCATCAATGGCAGCAAGGGTGATTCGCCTGGTGTCACTTCGGCGTAATCAACACGCAATTGAGTGAGCAACTGACGCCTGCGTTGCCATTCCAATTCAAAGCGTTGTTGCCAAAGGTCAACAGTTTTTGGCGAACGCAAATCAAGCCAACGCTCCTCGCCCGTTTCCAAATCAACGAACCGGGCAACTCCAAGCGGAGCCAAAGCCTTTTCCCTTCTGTCCCTCAAAACCAAAGCCAAAACCTCATGACGAACTGCTAACTTTTTCAATGTGTTTTCGTAACCTTGAGCATGTAAGTCAGTGAAGAGAAAAATCAGGCTTCGTCGCCTTCTGCTCAATCGGCGTAGAAACTCAAAGGCAACAGTCAAATCAGTGCTATGCCCTTTAGGTTTAGTGAACAACAACTCACGAATTAGCCTATGGGCATGTCTTATCCCTTTCCTTGGCGGAATGTATTTTTCAACTCGGTCAGTAAACAAAAGCAAACCAACTCGGTCGTTGCTACGAATTGCAGCCAAAATAAGAGCAGCAGCGACTTCCACAGCAAGTTCGCTCTTCAATTTCCCTTGAGTTCCAAATTGCAATGATGGACTAATGTCAACGACGATGAAAACCCTTAACTCGCGTTCGTGCCTGAATTTCTTGACATAAGGTTTACCCATTCTTGCCGTCACATTCCAGTCAATCATCCTCACATCGTCACCTGATTGATATTCACGAACCTCTTCAAATTCCAAGCCTTGTCCTTTGAAGACACTTTCGTAAGCACCTAAAAACATCTCGCTGACGAGCCGACGCAACTTCATCTCAAGCCTTTTAACTCGTCGCAAAATTTCAGAAGGCGATGCTGGCTGAATTGCCATACGCCCACTATCGCTTCGCCATTGGCGAAACCATGTTTGCATCCTTACAGGCAAATCCATCAACTTTGTCCAAGCAGTTCGCAGCATCAGCACAAAAATCACCTTACCTGTTTCCCACTTTTCATCACGCATCTCAGAGACTTTCAAAGCCAACTTCTTCAGAAATTTTCTGTTGTGCTCGTCAATTTTTCAATCTAAGTTTGCTGAGCCTTGCCACAGGAAAACCGAGATACCAATGCCTAATCTTCCATCAATGTGAAGCAACAAAGGCTTGGTCAATAGACTTTTAGGGAATGGAGCGATGGCTTTAGTTCCCAAAGCCTGCTCAAGTAAACTTCGTTTACGCTCCAAAACCCAGAGGGGAGCAGTATCAGGCAAATTAACTTGCTTGCGAACATCGGCAATCGCTTCATCCAAAGAACCAAGTTCGTCAACCAAGCCTAATGCTTTTGCTTGCCTTCCAGTCAACAGACGACCGTCAGCGATATTTCGGATTTTTTCAACAGGCAACTTTCTTCCCTTTGCTACATCGGAGATGAATTGCTCATGGACATCGTTGAGCATTCGCTGGAGTAATTCCCTTTCTTGATTCGTCATGCTTCTGAACAAAGAACCAATGTCCTTGAATTTTCCTGCTTTAAGGGTTTCAGGTTTGATGCCCAAGTTTGAAAGCAATCTCTCAACATTGACTGACTGCCAAATAACACCTATGCTTCCCGTTAAAGTTGAAGGCAAGGCGTAAATTTTGTCGGCAGAACAAGCAACATATAAGCCACCTGAAGCAGCGACAGAACCCATGACTGCTATAACTGGTCTTCCCGTCCGCTCTTTGAACCGAACAATCGCTTGGAAAATTTCTTGTGATGCAGCGGCATCTCCACCTGGGCTGTCAATGTAAGCGATGAGCGCTTTGATTTTTGGGTCACGAGTCGCCTTGCGGAGCAATTCTGAAACAGTTCGTGAGCCAGTGACTTCCATTATCAAAGTGCTTTCACTTTCTCCAGTTTCCAAAAGCCCTTCAATAGGCAATATGGCTATTCCAACAAGACCTATGGACTTGAAATTGAATGCACCCCAAATCAGGGCTGATACCAGAATCAAAATCCCAGTATATCCAAGGCAGCCTTTCCATCTTGTCTTTTCCATCACTATCGCCTCTTTTGAGCCTTTTGCAACACTGTAAAGCAATTGTCTAATTCAGCAAATTCAATCCCTTGCATGCCTCATCGCTTCAACTGCAGTCGTGATTTCCAGTAACTCTTTCGTGATGTTCCACTGGCGGATTTTGTTGGCTTGCAAGGTCAGTTGTTTGATCAGTTCTTCGGCGTTATCGGCTGCTTGGCTCATTGCGTTCATTCGTGCTGCATTTTCGCTTGCGAGACTCTCAAGCAAAAGATGGTAAACCTGATGCTCAACATATCTTGGCAACAAAAGCGAAAGCAAATCAGGAGCCTTAGGCTCAAAAATGTATTCCCTCATTTCCTGTGTCCCTTGTCCCGTGTCCCCTGTTACTTCCGTTTTGATTGGCAAAAGCGAAACAATTTTCGGTCGTTGCACCAAAGCGTTCACAAACTCGCCGTAAGCGACGAAAACTTCATCAACTTCGCCACTTAAAAACCAATTCACAATGTCTTCAGCAACGGCTTTGAATTGCGCAAACGAAGCAGTTACAGGCAATTGAGAGCGATGGCGAGCAACTTGATAGCCACGACGATAGAAAAAGTCATAACCTTTGCGACCGATGCAATAAAGCGCAAAAGGTGCTGCACCATTTTGGCTCATGAAGGCTTGGGCAGAACGAATGATGTTGTTGTTG
>JANXCD010000185.1 GCA_025060305.1 Armatimonadota bacterium
AAACTTGGTTGACTCGTCTGTCAATGTTGAATTGCGAACCTTTTTGCGATCAAAAGATGGCAAGGAAATTGCAACTGCGAAAAGCAAACTAATCAAATTGCCACCTAAAAGCAAAAGAACTCTTTCAGTGACTTTGCCTTACCGAATTCGTGGCGAAATTGAAGCGGTCGCAAGTTACAGGACGGAAAGACTCTCGGAAAAACTTGAAGCCGTTCATCCCTTCCGTATCCCACCTTTGGTTGATTTGAAATTGAAGCGAAGCATCTTCGTTCTATCTGACGCATTAGAAATCGCTGTAAAGTTAACGCCACCAATCGGTCGGAAAGCGAAATGCACTGTGACGATACAAAACGAAAATAGCGAAATCCTTTGGCAATCTAAACCTTTGGTGAAAAGTGAAACGCTTTCGTTACCTGCACGAAAACTGTCATCTGGAAGATACAAGTTGAAGGCGAGTGCCATTGTGGAGGGCAAAGATGGTGAGAAAGGGATGACTGAAAAGGCTTTTGAAGTTGTCAAAATGGAGCGGCCTAAACTTTTGGTTCGTGTCGGAAGCAAAGGCGAGTTGCTTATCGATGGCGAACCTGTTTTCCCGATCGGAACTTATCATGTTGGAGCGGAAGACCTGAAGCAAGTCAAGGAATTGGGTTTCAATTGCGTCACTAGTCCAATTTACGGTGGCGAGCAGAGTGAATTGACTGAAGACCAAAAGAATTGGCATGACGAGGCTCATCGGCAAGGTTTGTGGGTTATAACAGAATTGAGCGAATACATCCGAAGTGGAAGGAGAAATTTTGAGCAAGCAAGGCAAGTTGTCTCTTGGTTGAGAATTCATCCAGCAACTATACTCCATTACGCCATTGATGAGCCTTTAGGCGGTGGAATTAGCCGTGATTTGGTGAAGCAGTTTTGCCGACTCATCAAAGAAGTAGACCCAGAACATCCTACCTTTGTCAACGAAGTTCCCGGCGAAGTAGTCAAATATGCCGACACAGCCGACATAACTGGGACAGACCCTTATCCCGTTGGGGTTGAAGTGCCTAAGAGTTTGGCTTGGGTCGGTTTGTCTATAAGGCAAGCCGTAAAGGCAGCAAAAGGTCGTCCCGTTTGGGGAGTGATTCAATCCCATCGTCAACCGCCAGCCCATTCCCAAAATCGTTACCCAACGCCCGACGAAATTCGCTGCATGGCATATTTGGCGCTCAATAACGGAGCAAAAGGATTGCTCTTTTACGCTTGGGGTGACATTCACAGGGACGAAAGAGGCGAATGGGTAAGCGGGTTCAAATACAGCGAAGAATTGCAAAAATTCTTCCAACAATTCAACCGAGAACTTACAGAGATTGGGCTTCATTACGCTTTAGGTCAAATCCGCCGTGATGTCATCAAAATTGAGCCAAAAGATGCTCCTTTGGACGCTGTCTGGTTAGAGCATAGCAATGTTAAAATGGCTGTCATAGTCAACACAAGTTCAAGCATCGTTAACGCCAGTATAATCACGCCAAATGCTAAGTTTGAACATAACTTCAAGCCTTTTGAGGTGAAGATTGTTCGGTAAGATGTCACTTAGGAAAAGTTGAAGATTGCGAAAGTGATTTGACTGCGAATTTCCAGCAGTTTCTGATTATCCCCTACGGTTTCTCGTGCTTTGTGTCATCTTTTGTTCATTGGGGACGAGGGCACTCGCCGAAGTGGAGGTGCCTTGTCTTGAGCGAAAGCAAAGCCGATGGCAGGATGAAAAATTGGCTTGACAGTTTCGTTCTCTACCTGAGGACGGAGCGTGGTTTGCTTGAGAGTTCTGTGAAGACTTACGCTGACGACCTGCGAAATTACCTTAGTTTTCTCGCTGACAAAGGGATAGAACCTGACCGAGCAGGGACGGAAACGATTGTCAACTATTTGGCTTGGCTTCAAGGACAGAACTTATCGGCGGCGACTGTAAACCGACGCTTGACAGTTTTGCGAGTTTTTTATCGCTTCACAGTGCGTGAAGGTTTGGCTTCACGAGACCCAACATTACACCTGCTTTCGCCCAAGCACCAGCAGGCTTTGCCACAGTTTTTGAGTGTTTCGGAAATTATAGTTTTGCTTGACAAAATGCACGAACTATCCAATTCAGCAGCAGGCAAAAATTTGCCTTTGCTCATCCGTGACTATGCGATGGTTGAGTTGCTTTACGCAACAGGCATAAGGGTAGGTGAGTTGGTATCGCTGAGGGTTGACAGTATTAACCTTGAGACAAGTTTTGTCAGAGTTTATGGCAAAGGGGGCAAGGAAAGACTCGTCCCGATTGGGAAGGCAGCCACTAATGCCTTAAGACGATACTTGACAGAAAGTCGCCCAATTCTTGACAAAGGTTCAGGCAATCCTTTGCTTTTCCTAAGCAAGAGAGGTCGTGGTTTGAGGCGTGAGACTGTCATTCGTTTGGTTAAGCGATATACAAACTTGCTATTGAGCCGTCGCTTATCACCTCACAAAATCCGTCATTCCTTTGCAACCCACTTGCTTCAAGGCGGAGCCGATTTGAGAAGCATTCAAGAATTGCTCGGTCACTCCCGCATCACCACAACGCAACGATACACTCACTTGGTGACGCCACAAATCCGCCAAACTTACCTAAATGCTCATCCGAGGGCAAAGAAAAGCAAAGTAAGTTAAAAATTGCTTTCGCTCTTTTGAATTAAAAGCGATTGCTATTTGCTTCTTAATCCACTCCAGGCAGATGCATTGGCATAACGACATAAAGCCATCGCTCATCGTTAACGGGTTGCCAAAGAGCGGCTTGATTTGGTTCTTGGAAGTTGGCTGTAACTTCACCTGCTTTGAGCGTGCTCAAAAATTCCATCAAGTAAGGATGCTGGAAGGCGATATTGTAAGGTTGCGGTGAACCTGAAACCCATTCAACACCGACAGTCTCTTTGCCCACTTCTTCGTAACTGCCCATTTCAATGTCAACGGCGACAATTTCAACTGCCGAAGATTCAGGCACAAGCCTCAAGATGACTCGCAAAGGTTGACGGCGACCAGTTGGGCGAAAGATTGTCATTCGGCGCAAGGTAGGCAAAATTTCTTCAACCTTAAA
>JANXCD010000186.1 GCA_025060305.1 Armatimonadota bacterium
GAATCTCGCTCCAAGTCAAGTCGCGAACTTTGCCTTTTCCATTCGTCGTGCGGTCAACGGTTTCGTCGTGAATGACGACTAAAACACCGTCTTTCGTCCGCCTGACATCAAGTTCAATGGCATCAACGGGCAACTTTAATGCTTCGCTGAAGGACTTAAGAGTGTTTTCTGGGTAGCGACCTGAAAAACCTCGGTGCGCAATCACCATCGGTCTCATCCGCATTCAGAAACCATCTCCTTTTCGTTTTGCAAAATTTCAGGTTGCGTTACGAACCCTTACTCCAAAAAGCAAAGCGCAAATTGTTGATTTGGCTCACCAATTTTTGTTTGACCCATATGGCTCTAAACCATCGTGACAAGCGCCTGCTTTAGGTTCGTAAAGTTGAGCATTGACAATGTTGCGACCGAAAAACCACTCAACGCTTGCCTTTGCCATTTTGTGGAATTTCTCATCGCCCGTGATTTGCCACGCCGTCAAATTTGCCCAACAAAGCCACATGGCATCAACAAGTTGCTGAGCAAAATCAGGTTTTACAACAACTTTGCGATACCGACCTTTGTTGGAGATTAGTTTTACAAACTCTGCTCCCAAAGGCAAGATAATGGATTCAAAAACATTAGGACTTACGCAGTTGGCGTTGTTTTTTTTTTTGTAGGGGCAGACGACAGTCTGCCCGAAGAAACTGTCGCAAAAAATTCAACAACTCAGGCGGATTTCATCCGTCCTTACATCCAACTGCGTAATTCCTAAACATCAAAAAAGAGCGGTCAAACATGTTGGAAATCTAACATCAGCATACTTTCCACATTCCTTTCGCAAACTTTTTCTCTATCTTCTTCTCACCACTTCTTGCCTTTTGCTCCCAATCTTCCTTATCAGTTCCCTTCCATTAACCTTAACCTTGAAATCCTTATGTTCTCGCCAACATAAACTGGGAAAAGGTCAATGAAGTAACGAGACCTTGGAGAGATTTTTCGTTTTATCTGTGAAAGGGTTAAGAGAAGGGTAGGTAAAAAGTCAAGGAAAGTGTGAATTCTTCTTGTGATGGGAGTTTTTGATAGGATTTTGGAAAAAAGTTTTGGTCAGTATGGGCAAGGAAAGAAAAAGTTGCCTTTATAGTTGGCACAAAAGTATCTGTGAGCAATTCAAGGGGCGATTAAAATTTCACTTTCGCTCATTTGTTTTTGCTTGTTACCTTTCACTTAAAGTTAGCAACATAGTTTATTCGTAAACTCGCACTTCAAACACTTTCATTGACTTGTCGCCATTGGTAGCGTGAACAATCAGCCGAATACCTGTTGCCAATTGAGGATCAAGTTGATGCACTCGTTTGCGTTGATAGTTGCCTTCAACCTTCGCATCAGCCATAAGGGAACGCCAATCCAACAACTCCATATCACAATTCCAATACAGCAAGCCATCCAGTAAATTAAGAGTCTGCACACAAGTGCATCTCCTTGATCAAGTTGCCAAAGTTTCCGTCCAATTGTTAAGGAAAACGCAAGAGTGGTTTTGACAGGGGGTTAGCCATTGAAGGCGTATTGTGCCAAGGTGAAGCCATGGGCAAAGGTTGTTAACAATCTCTCAAAAGCCTAATATAAAGTAAAGAGTTTCAGCAAACTTTCCATGTCATCAGGCAATTGGGTTTCAATGGTGATAGGTTTTTCGTTTTTCGGATGCACGAAAGTCAACTTCCATGCATGAAGGGCTTGACCTTTGATGGCTTGAATGGTTTGAATTAAATCGCTTCTTTTTATTTGGCGGGCGAATTTAATGGCTTTTGTGCGACCATTGTAGGTTTCGTCTCCGACGATGGGCAGACCCAAGTGCTGCAAGTGAACACGAATTTGATGAGTTCGTCCCGTTATGGGTTTGGCTTCAATCAAAGCGAAGCCTTTAAACCGTTCCCGAACCCAAATTTCAGTCACAGCATCAACGGCTTGTGATTTCCTCAAATTTTGGTTCGTGGCAACTGTGAATTTTTCTGGTGATTCTGGATGCTTCATCAAAGGTGCAACGGTAACTTGGTGCTCAAATTCTGGTTCACCAACAACAATGGCTAAATATCGCTTGTCAACTTTGTGCTCGGCAAATTGGCGTGCTAAATGCAAGTGGGCAAAATTAGTCTTAGCAATCACCATAACTCCTGATGTGCCTTTGTCAAGCCTATGGACTATGCCGAGCCTTTCATGTCCTGAAATATCAGAAAGGGGTATGCTCATCGCCAATAAAGCATTGACAATCGTTCCACTTTTAACGCCTGCTCCAGGGTGGACGACCATGCCACGAGGTTTGTTTATAGCGAGCAAATCATCGTCTTCGTAAAGCACCTGCAAAGGTATGGGCTCAGGTCTAAGGGTTGGTAGTTCTGGTTCAGGTAAAGTAACTTCCACCAAATCGCCTTCTCGCAAAATCAAACTTGGCTTGAAAGCCACCATTTCGTTAACCTTCACTAAACCTTCCTGAACAAGTTTTTGAGACCGAGAACGAGAAAGTTCAGGAAACTGGCGAACCAAAAAATTGTCCAGCCTCATTCCAGCAATTTCCCAATTAACTTTGAATTTCGCTTTGTGAGCCATATCGTTTACCTCGCATATCACTCGTTCGCATGTATCTTCAGTAAAATCACCCAATCAACTGCTAAGTCCGTTTGACCTGTCCAAAAGACTCTGGTTTCAATTGCCCCACCATGATGGTGGACAATGAGCGGGATAAGGCAAAATTCTCCGATCGGCAATTGCTCAGCCAAAACTTTCCGCTCAGCCGTTATTGGTGTGCCTCCGCCAACGCATGTGTCAACTATTGCAACAAAGCCTTTGCCTTCACTTAAACGCTTGAGCCTGAAAAGGGCAATGTATCTTCCTGCATCAATGTGAGTGTATGGACCGAAGACCATGTGCCCAACTTTATCACGGTCCCTTTTAGCCAACCAAACCGATTTTCCACTTGCTGCTTCGTCGCTTGCAAGTTCACCTGTCAAGTGGGCGAGAGTTTCAGCCTCAAATTTGGCGACAGACTCTAAAACAAACTCACTGGGTAAAGGCTCAATCAATTCGCTGTGGGGCAG
>JANXCD010000187.1 GCA_025060305.1 Armatimonadota bacterium
ATCGCAAATGACCTTCGTTGGATGAACTCAGGTCCGCAAGCAGGTTTGGCTGAAATCCGCTTGCCTGCACTTCAGCCTGGCTCGTCCATCATGCCTGGAAAAATCAATCCTGTCATTCCAGAAGCAGTCATGATGGTCTCTATGCAAGTTTTCGGAAACGATGTAGCAATCACGGCAGCAGCGGCTTCAGGAAACTTTGAACTCAATGTTGCCTTACCTGTTATTGCTCACAACTTGCTTCAGTCCATCACGATTTTGGCTAACGCTTGCGATGTTTTCGTTAGCAAATGCGTTGCTGGCATCGTTGCTAATCGTGAGCATATGCAGCGGCTTGCTGCTCAAAATGCTATTTTGGCGACAGCACTTACGCCCCACATCGGTTATGACAAAGCAGCAGAAGTTGTCAAGAAAGCGATGGCTGAAAACAAAACAATCCGAGAAGTCGTGTTGGACATGGGCTTGATGTCCGAAGAGGAACTTGACAAAGTCCTTGACATTCGCAAGATGACTGAAGGTGGTTTCGTTGCAGGAGTGAGCGCTGGCGGTTAGGTTGAGCGTATAACACCAGACAAGGCTTTTCAAAAAGTGAAGACGCTCAACACGCAAAAGTGCAATTAGGGCAGAAGATGAAATCTAAATACATGGTGTAAATTTCGTTCACTCAAATAAGGCAGGTGGCTAAAGAGCCAAAGCGGGCTAAAGCCTGTTATTTCTAAACTATGGTTTTGCGCAGCCCTATTTCGCTAGTCAAATCGGGCAATGCTCTTTACTGAAGTTTATTGATAGCCCTTTTTCCAAAGCGCGCAAAAGTGTAGCCAAAGCCCACTTTAGTAAGTTTTGGCTTTCAGAACCAAATTAGATTTGGAGGCAAACTTCATCTGGTTTTTCAGCCTTTGAAAGGAAAGCATCAATCCTAAAAAGCCGATATTTCGGTTCGCTAATGTAGGCGCTAAAATAACAGCGGTTGCTATTCACTCAAAATTTTGCTCGGTTCGTGTTCAAACAAAAAGCGAGGCAAATCGTCACAATTGAGTGCAAGTTTCAGAGTGCAAAGTGCAGAGTGTGAGTTAAAGCGCAACACTGAAATTTGCAAATTACATTGATTTTACGCCATCACTAAATGGTCAAATGCGAACCTAACCAACAAAGTTCATAGCAAAGATTGGAATCAGGTTTGCAATGTGAAACTTTGACAATTGAAGGAAACGAAGGTGGAGGGATGGCCGAGTGGTCCAAGGCGACGGCCTGCTAAGCCGTGGCGGGGTTAAAGCCCCGCCCCCGGGTTCGAATCCCGGTCCCTCCGCCATTTTGGTGCGCCCGTAGCTCAGTCCGGATAGAGCGCTGGCCTGCGGAGCCAGAGGTCCTGGGTTCAAGTCCCAGCGGGCGCGCCACCCTCCCTCAAGTTCAAATCTGTCAAGCCCAAATAGTGCGCCCGTAGCTCAGCCAGGAAAGAGCACTGGCCTCCGGAGCCAGGGGTCGCAGGTTCAAATCCTGCCGGGCGCGCACCCACTTCGGAATTTAAGATACGAAGAAGGGGTTTGAAAGAAGGTGAAGCCGCAAACACTTGACTTTCTCTTTTCCCATCAATTCGCCCTTGAAAGATTTCCAAGTGAGGCTGAATTGGGAGGCTTCTCTCGCCACGATTCTGTGGGTTCGGCATGAAAAGCAATTGACGAACGAGGTTTTTCAGGGCTATAATGTCGCTGTCTCCAAAAAACCTTTTCCTTTGGAGGTCTGTTGTGCGAGCGATGGAAAGGGCAATTTGCGTTGCTGTGGACATAATGGGAGCAGATCACTCACCGTCCCTGTTAGCAAGCGGGGCGTTGGAAGCGGTCTGCGAAAACCCTGATTTGATTGTTTACCTTGTGGCGACACCTGAAGTTTGGGAATCTTTGCCCAAGAAGGTTCGGGAGCGAATGAAATTTGTTCCCGCATCTCAAGTTATCGGCATGGATGAACTCCCTTTGATGGCTGTTCGCCGCAAACCTGATGCGAGTTTGGTTGTCGGAATGAAACTTTTGGGCAGCGGTGAAGTTGACGCTTTCGTGACACCAGGCAACACAGGGGCTGCGTTAGCGGCAGCAACTTTACATGTTGGATGTTTGCCCCCAATAACTCGTCCCGCTATTGCCATCGTCCTACCCCATCACCAAGGTCGCTTTTTGCTTTTAGATATTGGGGCAAATGTTGATTGTAAACCCGAACACTTCCTTCAATTCGCCCTTATGGGCTCCGCCTATGCTGAGGCTGTCATGGGCATTGAAAACCCGAAGGTGGCGCTTTTGAACATAGGTGAAGAAGCAGTAAAAGGCACAAATACAGCAAAAGAGGCTTTCATGCTCCTTCAATCAGCACCTTTGAATTTCATCGGAAATGTTGAAGGCAGGGACTTGCTTGAAGGTGCGGCTGATGTCGTCGTCACTGACGGGTTTGTAGGAAACATTTTGATCAAGGCGGCGGAAGGGATCGGATTGTTCATCTGGCGTGAAATAAAGGACTTGATGACAATCAACTGGAGAACTAAGTTAGCAGGTTTGCTTTTGCGACCTTACCTTAGGGCTTTGGGCAAGCGCTTGGATTGGCGCGAGTATGGTGGCGCACCTCTTCTGGGCATCAAGTCCACTTGCATTATCGCTCACGGTGCTTCCGACTCAAAAGCCATCGCCAAAGCCATCGCCGTGGCAAGGGAAAATGTCATCGTAAACGCCGTTGAAAAAGTCGCACAAAAACTGCAATCGGTCGTCACCACCGGGGCAAAGTAAATGGTCAAACCAAAACGGATACTTTCAAGTTACGAGGTGACAGCAATGAGGGCTGCCGGAATCGTTGGGCTCGGCTCGTATGTGCCTGAGAAAGTGTTGACAAATTTTGACCTTGAGAAACTCGTTGAAACGAGCGATGATTGGATTACGACCCGAACGGGCATAAAGGAACGGCGAGTCGCTGCCGCCCACGAGACGACAACGACTATGGCAATTGAAGCG
>JANXCD010000188.1 GCA_025060305.1 Armatimonadota bacterium
ACGAGTTGCAGCCATGGAAATCATGATTGTCACCCCTGCCGTCCGTTCACTAATTCGTCAAGGTCGCACCGACCAAATTTACAGCCATATCAAAGCAGGAACAGAAATCGGTTGTCAATTGCTTGATGACCACTTGCTTGAATGGGTCAAAAAAGGTGTCATCGGTTTTGAGGATGCATACATGAAGTGCAGCAATCCTTTGGAGTTCAGGCAGAAGGCTCTTGAGATGGGTTTAATTTCCGCTGAACAGGCTGCTGCTTTCGCAAGTTCATAAGGAGGTGAAACAAATGGCAACAGCCCAGACAACAACTTTGGCTTTGGAAGACATTTTGAAGTTTGGAGTTCAGCGAAATTGTTCTGATGTTCACTTAAAGGCTGGTGCACCACCTCTTTTTAGGCTTTACGGTGATCTTTACTTTGCGACCAATGTTCCTCCTTTAACGCCAGAGGACACACAAAGGCTCGTTTTTAGAGTTTTGACTCCAGAAAAGCAGGAAGAGTTTGAGCGCCGAAAGGAAGTTGACTTTGCTTTCACCATCCCTAATCTTGCTCGTTTTCGTGTGAATGTTCTGATGCAGCGAGGGACAGTTGAAGCAGTTTTCCGAATCATACCATCAAGAATCCCAACCTTTGAGGAATTGAATTTACCATCCATTGTCCGCTTCTTCTGCGAGCGACCGAGGGGCATTGTCCTTGTCACTGGTCCAGCTGGCTGTGGCAAGACTACCACATTGGCTGCTATGATTGACTATATCAACAATCGCTTCCCAGTTCACATCATAACTGTTGAAGACCCCATTGAGTTCGTTCACCAAGACAAATTAGCCCTTATCAATCAAAGGGAGGTCGGTCGTGATACTTTGTCCTTCGCCAATGCTCTCAAATATGCGCTCCGTGAAGACCCAGATGTCATTATGATTGGCGAGATGCGAGACCTTGAGACTATTTCTTTAGCTATTACTGCTGCTGAAACTGGACACCTCGTTTTTGGAACATTGCACACCACTGATGCCGTCCAAACTATTGACAGAATTATTGACGCTTTTCCAACTCACCAACAGCAACAAATCAGAATGCAGTTAGCGATAAGCCTTGTTGGAGTAATTTCCCAAAGGTTACTTAGGCGTGCTGACGGTAAAGGGATGGTGGCTGCTTTTGAAATCTTGGTTGGCACAACACCTGTCCGAGCACTAATTCGTGAAGCCAAAACTTTCCAATTGCCTTCAGTCCTGCAAACTGGCTTAAAGCAAGGCATGACAACTTTAGAGCAAAGTTTAGCCAACTTAGTGCTTAAAGGGCTTGTCCGAATGGAGGATGCCCTTGCAGAGGCTAATCATCCTGAAGCCCTTGAAGAATTGGTTCGTGAAGGTAAACAACGGGAGGTAGCATCTTAATCATGATTCGCAATTGGACTATTTGGCGAGCCGATGTTTCAAGATGGATGCTCCAGATAGGCATTATTGGCGCTGCTTTGGGAATTGGCTATCTTGTTTATGGCGGATTGAAAGGCTATTTCACTAATCCGATTGACCCAATGAGGGTTTCTATGGTTGCTAACACTTTGGCTTATTTCCTTTATTGCTGCGGTTGGTTGGTAGGACTGGGGCTTGTAGGGCTTTTTTGGGAGTGGCGACCAATTGGAATCACTGTCTTTTTTTCTGGTGTTTTCGTTTGGTTCGCTATGCCTTTCCTCTTTGCAGCCGTTGCCGGTTCAAACACAGACTTGACAATGAGGGGAGTTGACGCCCTCAGAAGTTTCCTAACACCTATGCTCATCGTTGGTTTCGTTCAATCTGTTTGGGCTTTCTTTGAATACTGGCGTAGCGGTTCTACTTGGAGGTTCAAGTTCAAAAGTTCAGGCGAATTAGTAGTGAACATCAAGAGAGAGCAGGAAAAGGAGAAAAAAACAACTCGCCGACCTTTTCTCAGTCCTCTCAGCCCCTGCTGGAAATTGCCTGTCATTGACAAGTTAATGTGCGAACATTGCCCAGTGATGAAACGAAGGCGACCTTGCTGGAAACTGAAAATGGGATGTCAGTGCAATCCTAGTATCGTTGATTCAGTGCTCGCAAGTATGGCTGAGAAAATGGGAGAAGCAATGTGGATTAGTTCAAGCCCTTTGCTTGAGTGGCGAAAAGGTTATAAACCACCTTGCCACCGTTGCACCATTTACCTTCAACATCAACAAGTCAAATATGATTGGCTTGCTCCTATTGCTTTCTTTTCACCGCCAGTTTTGCTTTTTGTCGGTTGGGAGCATTATCAAGCCCTTTACAATAAAGCCGTCAACTGGCTCAACCAAATTTGGACTCAGATTGCTTTCACACCACCACAAAATTTTGACCCTTTGGGTCTAAGTGACCCCACAACTGCTGTCTATATTGCTTTCGTTTTAGCCATTTTAGCGATGGTTTACTTCGTTCGCCTCGCTGAATTTTTGATTTTCCAATTGATGCTGTAAGCGTTCAACAAGCACAAAATCTTACTCCAAACCTTGCTGTGCCATTTCAATGGCTGATAGGAGCGCTTTGGCTTTGTTGACGGTTTCTTGAAATTCCCTTTCAGGCACACTGTCGGCTACAATCCCAGCGCCTGCCTGCACGAAAGCGGTGTTGCCTTTGACCACGATGGTTCTGATTGTTATTGCCATGTCCATATTGCCGTTGAAACTGAAGTAACCAACGCTTCCAGCGTAAGGACCTCTTTTTGTAGGCTCAAGTTCTTCAATGATTTCCATCGCTCTAATTTTCGGTGCGCCTGAAACAGTTCCTGCAGGGAAAGTAGCCCTCAGAGCGTCAAAGGCATCGTATCGGTTCGTGTCCAATTCACCTTCAACAGTTGAGTAAATGTGCATGACATGGCTGTATCTTTCAACTTTCATCAACTCGGTAGTTTTGACTGTCCCTATTTTGCAAACTCTGCCCAAATCGTTTCGTCCCAAGTCAACAAGCATTATGTGTTCAGCCCTTTCTTTGGGGTCGGAA
>JANXCD010000189.1 GCA_025060305.1 Armatimonadota bacterium
CAGTGAAGGCAAAATTTACGCCTTCGCAGAGTTCGTCGGCGAACCGAAGGCGAAAATGCCAAAAGTGACGAGTGTTTGGCTTGACGGCGAAAATGTTACAAACCGAGCACGAATCCCGTCTCCAAATTTTTGGCGCAACCTTTGTCCCATTGTCATTCAGCCGACTAAACCTTTGCCTTTCGGAAGTTTCCACTACTTGCGGATTGACACAACTGAAGGGAGCACAGCGACGGTCTTTCGTATCAGAGACGATTTCGTCCCGCTCGGCTCTTATGGCTATGTGACGCCGAAAGAGTATGCTCTGAACGATTGCAACTTGTATGTTTCCTTTAGTGCACTCCACAAAAGTCAACTGGACTTGCTTCATCGCTACAAAATCAAAGCCGTTTCGCTTTCGCCAAGCGAAGAGACGCAAAAGGTCAAAACAGTTCATCCTACTTTTTGGGCTTACTACTTGATGGATGAGCCAGATGTCCATGACTACGGAGTTGAAGATTTGCCGAGCGAAAAGCGAGTGGGCGCTTATGCGATGGAAATGGTTCGCCGTGACCGAGAATGTTACAGCCAAAATCCATCGGCTTTGAGTTTTCTAACTGTCAACCTAACCTACAAGCCAGCCAACTGGTTCATTTACGGTCGCATCGCCGATGTCCACAACACTGACCCTTATGCGCTTCTTGTTGGCTGGGAGGTGAAGCAAGTTTTTGAAGTTGCCGAAACGGCGAGGCTCGCTTCCGCTCCCAACATGATGACCATCACTTACCAAGCGATGTGGATTGAATCTGTCGGTAAGCCAACTGAGGGCAAGTTTCCGAGAATGCCTTTTCCCGAAGAGGTTCGCATCATGATGCACTATGCCCTTGCAGGTGGCGCAAAAGGTTTGATTTGTTACATCCATTGCACAGAGCGCTATCCTGAACAAATTTTTTGGGGCGCAACTGATTATCCCGATGTTTGGGCTGAAATTGGCAAAGTCAACCGTGAAGTTGAAACTGTTGCTCCAATCATCGCTCGTTCCCATCCCTTTGACATCGCTAAATCGCTAACGGACGGAGTTTTCGCCCGTGCTTTAGTCGCCCATGATGCTGTTTTGGTCGTTTGCGTCAACGAAAAAGTTCAGTCCCTGAAAGACAAGTTTGTCAAGCAAACTGTTGCACCTGCGGAATTGGAAGTTAGCATTCCGCCTTGGTTGCCTTTGAAACTCGCCTTTCAAGTTGGTGAAGGCGAATTCAAGCCTTTGGATTGCAAAGTTGTCGGTGACCGATTGCGTGTTGCTTTGCCGAAACTTGATACGGCTTGTCTTTTGCTGCTTTGTGCCGACAAAAACTTGCCTGCGAGTTTGAAGCGCCGATATGAGCAATTGAGGCTGTCAAGGGCTGAAAGTTTCTTTGGCGCAATGCAAACAGAAGAGCGAGAGCGTGGAAAGCAAGCCGACTTGCTTCGCAAAATCCCGATGCTCTTTGAAAGGTTTGCCCTTTCATCGCAAGCGGAAGGTTGCTACGGCATTGAGAGGAAAACGATGTGGAATCCGACAAAGGAGCAATACAACGCATGGGAGTGGTATGACCCTGAAGGCAAGGCGGAGCACAAAATTGTGTGGACGGTTCAAATTGAGCGTGCTGGCAACCATGTCCTTTACGCTTGCGCTTACTTTTTCGGCAACGAGTTGATTTTGCGAATTGAAGACGAAAGCGGTAAAGTTGTGCGTGAGCAACTTGTGACCGCTGATGAGGAAAAAGTTCACGCATGGGAATTTTCCTTTGACCGAGAAGGCAAGTATCGGCTCATTTTGATGCCAAAGAAAGGCAAAGGCAGTTCCGCTCGCATAAGCAAGCAAATTTTCTTAGTGCCAAAAGAGATTGCTGTTGAAGCGGGGCTGAAGCAATAATGGCAAACTTGTCCGCATCACTGTTGCACAAATTAAGCAAAAGCCTTAGGACGAGCGAATAGCGAAACCTGTCAAAAAATTTGCAAGTTAAAAATCAAGTTGAAAGGGTTTTCTTCACTCGTAATTGAACGAAACTTCTGCTTGGACGATGACCTTTATGGGTTGCCAAACGAATGTTCCGATTGGGTCGCGGCCTTCTGGCGTGATAGTGCGGCGTTCGGGAAAAGTTTGAATATTGGAAACGGTCAACCGAACCAACCTCAAATTCACTTTGCCAATATGCCGTGTTGCTTGCTCTGCCAATTTCCTCGCTCGGCTAAGTGCATCATCCATAGCCTGCTGCACCAACCTATCTGGGTCGCGAACCATGAACTCAACCAGCGTGTAGGGCATCCGCTCAGGATAGTAGCCGTATCGCTCCTCCGTCACCACCATGGGGCGAACGCCTTGTTGAAGGACGGCGTCGGCAATTTGTAGCAATTTGTCAAGGGTTTCAACGCTGACGGGCATCGTAACTCCATAACCCCTTTGCACACGATAGCCCAAAGGTCGCAAGGCAATTGGTGAAGGGGGACCCGATGAAAGGCTCGGCTGGAGTGGAACGATTGCGAACCTTTCTGTGCCAATTTGGTCTTTGCGAACCCCAAATTTCTCAAGCACTTTGAAAACAGCCTGTTCACTTTGCTGGAGTTGCTCTTGAGCCTTGCCGAGCGTTTCGCCTTCGCCGACAATGGTGAATTTCAAAACTGCTGTCTCAGGGAAGGCTTGAGATTCGCCGGTAACTCGGAAGACGAGTGGTGCTTGAGTTTGACTTGGCGGTTGAGCCATTACCAACCCGATAAAACCGACTAAAGTCAAGACAACGAACGACCGCATCATCATAGCATTTCACCTCACTTGTTTTTTGAAATGTGACGCAAACTAACTGAAGATTTCGCCGACTAAAGTCGGCGCTCAAAAATCCGTCATCAACTATGGGCTAAAGCCCATAGCATGGTCTTGAGAAAGCCAAAAGATTTCGCCGACTAAAGT
>JANXCD010000018.1 GCA_025060305.1 Armatimonadota bacterium
CCCTTACCCTGTCAAAATCGCCATGCTCAGCAGATTGCAATCGCAAAAAGAGCAAAAAGAAGTCGTCAACGGCTTGAAGACAGGAGCAATTGACATCGTTATCGGCACTCACCGGTTGCTGTCCGACGATGTGAAGTTCAAAGACTTGGGCTTGCTCATCGTTGACGAAGAGCAACGCTTTGGAGTTCGCCAAAAAGAGAAACTCAAGAAATTGCAAGTTGGTGTTGATGTGCTCATCTTGACGGCAACCCCTATCCCGCGAACATTGCACATGGCGCTTGGTGGCTTGATTGATATGAGTCTGGTCAACACGCCACCTGAAGGTCGTCGTCCAGTCCGAACCTACATGAGCGTTTACGACCCAGAATTGGTTCGCTTTGCCATCAGGCGTGAACTGGAGCGTGGCGGTCAAGTTTTCTATGTCTTCAACCGAGTGCAAGGAATTGAGCATGTAGCCGAAAAGGTCAAGCAACTTGTGCCTGAAGCGAAAGTCGCAATCGCTCACGGTCAACTACCTGAAGACGAACTTGAACGAGTGATGCTGGAATTCGCCGAAAGAAAATGGGATGTGCTCGTTTGCACAACCATCATTGAGAACGGGCTTGATGTTCCCAACGCTAACACGCTTATCGTTGAGCACTGCGAGCGGTTTGGTCTGGCTCAACTTTACCAGTTGCGTGGTCGTGTGGGGCGAAGCGAGCGACAGGCTTACGCCTACTTTTTCCACGACCACCCAAAACGGTTGAGCGAAACGGCTCGCAAAAGGTTGGAAGCAATCAGAGAGTTCACCGATTTAGGTAGCGGTTTTAGGTTGGCATTACGGGACTTGGAAATTCGCGGTGCTGGGAATTTGCTCGGCGTTGAGCAACACGGGTTCATCAACGAAGTTGGGTTTGACCTTTACATGGACATGCTTTCGGAAGCGGTTAGGAAATTGCAGGGTGAGCCATTGCCTCAAAAAATTGAGTTGCCTGAAGCCGATTTGCCCGTTAAAGCCTTTATCCCCGAAACTTACATTGACGATTTGGAGCAGCGACTTTACATGTATCGCAAGATGGCTGGAGTTCAAAGCGAGGAAGACATCGCCCAAATTGAATCCGAATTGCGTGACCGCTATGGCGAACCGCCTCAACCTGTCCGAAACATTTTGAGCCTTTTGCGCATAAGAGTTAGAGCACACTACGCAAAAGTCATCGCCATCACCCATGACCGCCGAACAGTGCTGGTTCGCTGCGCAATGAACTTAAGCCTGAGCAACGCTGCCCTCATTCGCCTTTACACTCGCCTGCGTGAAAAGCAACCGCCTGAAGTTTTGCATTGTGTTCGCTACGAACGAGACCGCTTCTTGATTGACTGGACAGAATTGACAACCTTTCAACTTTTGCGTTTGCTTGAAGATTTACTTTCAGTTTTGCCTGAATTTTTGCCTCAGGAAGTCATCGCATCAGCCTGAAAAAACTTGCAGCAAGGTGGTAGTTTACAAGTTCAATTGATTTGGACAAAATTGGAATGGCGCTCGGCAGGTCGCCAGATAAGGCTGGCGACAGCCCGCTGATAGCGGGTGGGCTCTTCCTGAAGCGCCGTCCAGCAGGCGCCCACTACTTAGTGGGTGCAGCCCGCCGATGGCGGGTTGAATCCTGCCGGTTTTTTTCTTTGCGGGGTAAGTCCGTTGGTCTTGCTTGTCTCTGACGAATCTGGCGATTGGGATTGAAAGGAAGCCTCTCCTATGTGACGCTAATGCTGCTTATCAAAGAAAAAACTCATGCCTCCATTATCAGCCTGTTTGGGACAAGTTGAAAGGCATTTTCTACGCATCGCTTAAACTGCCTTCAGGACGACAATGAAAGTGGGAGGGACTGCTTTATTGGCTTGTTGAACGGATAAATCAAACCAAACCCTTTTTGGCTTACCCATAGGCATGTTGACTGGGTAGACTTGACAAACTGTTCAACTTTTGCGCTTGCTTTCAGTTTTGCCTGAATTTTTGCCTCAGGAAGCAGTGATTGAATTTAGCATAGCGCTCTATGCTCAAAAAATCTTTGGTAAAGCGAAAAGCCAAAGAAGAGCGAGGGAACGATTGAGTTTGTATTGATAAGCGAAAGTTCTGTTAGCGGGAAGTTTTTCTGCCAGAAAGAAAAAAGTAAGGAGTTGCAAGGAAAGGAATTTAGTGACAGAATGGGACAACGGCTTTGACTAAGATGATGAAGGTCTCACTTAGGTCGGAGGGATTAGCCATGAGATTATCCCTTGCGGTCGCATTGGTGCTTTGGGGACTCACCTTTGCAAGTTCGCAATTTGTTCGGTCGCCATATCAATCGCATTCGCATTTCGTTTGGGGTTTAACGCCATCGTTTTTTGAAAAGCACAATGTCCATTCAGATGACGAAGTGATTGAAAATGCTATTGGAATTTTGATGGGCATTGGTGATTATTGCTGGCATGAAGGCTTTCATTTCCAACTTATCCGCATTTTGAAGGCAAGCACAGAATTGGACCCGAAATTTGGTGAAGCCTACGAAAACGCTGCTTGGCTCTTGATCAGTTACGACAGAAGGGAGGAAGCGCTTCAACTTTTGCACCGATACTTGCAAAACAATCCCAACCGATATGAGCCTTATTATGAACTTGGTTGGTTTTACTACCATTGGCAAAAGCAACCTGAAAAGGCAATACCTTGGCTTGAGAAAGCAGTTAAGTTTCCTCACCCTCCGATAATTGAGCATACTCTCGCCCATGCTTACGAGCGAGCCGGTCGGTTGAAAGATGCCTTGGCTGTTTGGGAGAACAAATTAAAGCGCTACCGAGATGACCCAATTGCTAAGCGACATAGCGAGCGGTTGAGAGAACTTTTGAAATTGAAGGAATAGTTCAAGGGGGCGAATGAATTGTTAGAGACACAGTGGGATGTCATAGTCATCGGTGGCGGTCCTGCTGGTTACACTGCTGCCATTAGGGCAAAACAGCATAGTCTTAATGTGCTTTTAGTAGAAAAGGATGAATTGGGCGGGACTTGTTTGAACCGAGGTTGCATCCCTTCAAAAGCGCTTATCCATTGCGCCAAAGTTTGGCAAACGGTTAAGAGGGCTCAAAGATTTGGTGTCTTTGCTTCTGAAATAAAATTCAATTGGGACGAAATGCAAAAATGGTCACAGCGAGTTGTTGCAAACTTAAGGAAAGGTTTACAATCTCTGCTGCACCATCACGGTGTTAAAGTCGCCAAAGGTGTGGCTAAGTTGGTTGAACACAACAAAGTTGAAATTGCAACAAAGGAAAGCCAATTCACAGTTGCTTTTAAGGCTGTAGTTTTGGCAATGGGTTCTTCGCCAGTCAAACTTCCCTACGAGCCCGAAGCGCCTGTAGTGACAGAAGAACAAGCGCTGTTTCTTCCTTCTTTACCAAAAAGCCTTGTGGTTGTAGGTGGTGGCGCTTGCGGAGTTGAACTGGCGTGGCTTTTCAATGCTTTAGGCATCAAGGTCACTTTGGTTGAAATGTTACCTCAAATTTTGCCAATGATGGACGCTGAAATTGCTGAAGGTTTGCGTCAATCTTTGGAACGGCAAGGAATTGATTTCAGGACAGAAACGAAAGTGAACAAAATTTTGGCACAGCAAGGAAAAGCAAAGGTGCAAACGGAAAAGGGTCAAATTGAAGCAGATTTGGTCATTTGCGCTGTTGGGCGAAAACCCAATAGCGAAGGTTTGAAGGAAATAGGAATCCAAATCAATCCAAACGGTTCAGTCCTTGTGAACGAATGGCAACAAACTTCTTTGCCATCAGTATTTGCCATTGGAGACCTCATTCACGGTAGTGGAACTGCACATGGCGGAATGTTTGAGGCAGAACGGGCTGTAGCAGCAATTGCTAAAAAATTGCTAAACGAACCTTTGCCAATTGATACAGCAAAATTAGTTGTGCCACTTTGTGCTTATACTGAACCACAGGCTTTGAGGGTCGGATTGACTGAACAGGAAGCAAAAGAACTTGGGCTTGAAATTAAAGTCGCTCGCTTCCCTTGGAGAGCATCTGGTGCTGCCGTTGCAACAGGTGAAACCGAAGGTTTTGTCAAAGTGATTGCAAATTCTAAGAGCAAACAAGTTCTTGGCATACACATACTCGGTTCGGATGCGGCAAACTTGAATGGCGAGGCTGTCTTGACAGTCTCTAAAGGCATGACAGTGGACGAAGCGATGGTCGCAATTCGCCAACATCCGAGTTTAAGTGAAGGCATAGGTGAAGCCCTTTGGTTAACTGCAGGCTTACCATTGCACATAGCAAAAAGTCTTAGCGGGAGGCAACAAGGATGGCAAAACGAATCTTAGTTGTTGAAGATGAAGATGTCGTCCGTTCTATAATCGTTGAAGCCATAAGATCGGAAGGCTTTGAAGTTATGGAGGCTAAAAAGGGAGATGAAGCGATAGAAGTGTTTTTGGCAGAAAATCCTGACTTAGTTATCTTAGACATCATCATGCCTGACATGGACGGTCTTGAAGTTTGTCAAGCCATCAGAAACCTTCCAGAGCCATTGAACAAAACGCCAATAATTATGCTCACCGCCATTGATACTCGCTTGGGTAAAAGGCTGGGCGAAGAAGCAGGTGCTAATGTTTACTTGACTAAACCTTTCAGTCCTAAGGAGTTGAGGCAAAAGATAAAGGAGTTACTGGCTAGCTCGGAGGCGAAGTCTCAATGAGACGCAAAATCTTAGTTGTAGACGATGAAGTCGCTATTGTCAAGGTTTTGAAGGACAGGCTTGAGATTGAAGGTTATGAGGTTTTAACGGCTTATGACGGCGCACAAGGTGTTGAAATTGCTCAAAAGGAACTTCCAGACTTGATCATCCTTGACATCACTATGCCCAATATGGATGGTTTGACTGCTGCTCGCTTGCTTCGCAATCAACCTGAAACTTCACAAATCCCTATCGTGATGTTGACTGCTCACGGTCAGGAAAGCGATGAAAAGGCTGGTTATCAAGCAGGTGCAATTCGGTATTTCACGAAACCTTTTAGCACTCGCCAATTAGTGCGGGAAATAAAAAGCCTTCTTGGTGAAGAAGGAAAGGTAAGTTAAAAGTCTGGCTCACCCCTTAGTTTTGGAGGTGGAATTCATCTATGCCTACAAGATATCTGCTCTTGGTAACTCAGGATGGACATGCCAAGAGAACCCCAATCAATGAATTTAAGACTCGTGGTCGCGGTTCTAAGGGTTCAAATGCTGTTAAAGAAGGATTTTTGTTAGGTGGTGTTACTATTGTCGGAGACAACGATGAAGTCCTAATTGTTACTGAGAAAGGCAGAGTTTTGAGAACACCAGTCAATGAAATTGCTATCTTGTCAAGAATGGGTAGAGGCGGGAAAATTATCCGACTGGAAGATGATGACAAAGTCATTGCTGTTTTGCCTATTTGAAAGGAGGAAGGATTTTTGCTTTACGAATGGAAACTCCAGTGGCAAAAAACTGAAGAAGTTGCACCAAGATTAATTTTCGTGGGATTAGGAACAATAGGTTTGTTGGCAGCAAGAATTGCCTTGCAAAGAAGAGATGTCCAAGTTGTTTCTGCAGTTGACATTGACCCAAAAAAAGTTGGGCAAGACATCGGCTTCTTGACAGGATGGGGAAGAACTCATATCATGGTGATGAACTCCCTTGAAGAGGCTTTGGCAAATTTTAAAGCCGATGTAGCAATTGTCGCTACATCGTCTCGTCTGTCGGAAGTTTTCATGACGCTAAGACAACTGGTTGATGCAGGTGTCCATGTTGTCTCCTCAACTGAGGAACTGTTTTTCCCTTGGCTTGCAGGTGGAGAAGAAATTTGGATGCTTCATGAATTGGCAAAGGACAGAAGAGTGGCAGTTGTTGGAGCGGGCGTAAATCCAGGCTTCGTGATGGACAGGTTGCCAGCCTTCCTCACTCAGGCTTGTGTCAACCTAAGGCGTATAACTGTTCGTCGCTTCGTTGACCTCAAAAATCGCCGACCTCAACTGCAAAGCAAAATGGGAGTGAGTTTGACCTTCAGAGAATACAAAGAAAATTTGCTTGAAGGAAAATTAGGACATGTTGGTTTGCCCCAATCTTTAGCCTTTTTAGCAGCATCATTGGGCATGGAAATTTCCCACTTGACAGAAAGGATTGAGCCAATTTTTGACAGTGAAGGAAAAGTGATTGGAACTGAACAAGTGGCTTCTGGCTTGGAAGGCGAATATGAGCGCATAAGGCTTGAACTCAGAATGAGCCTTGATGAGTTAAACCCTCGTGACGAAATTGAAATTGATGCTGACCCACCTTTGCATTTGGTTATCTTTGGCGGAGTCGCAGGTGATGATTCAACCGCTGCCATATTAGTTAACACTGCCTCTTGGGTCAAACATTTACCACCAGGTCTGCATAGCGGTGCTGCTTGGTTTCCACGAACACCTTTGTTACCAGTGGCGAACCTTTGACAGTTACTCATGGCACACTGACTTTGACAGCAGACAAAATTGATTGCCAGATTAATAAACCATCGGAAGAGCCGAGCAAAGTTTCAGACGCCCTTTCTGGATGAGGCATCATTCCCAGAACATTTCTGTTTTCATTTGTAATCCCCGCTATGTTGCCGATTGAACCGTTAGGGTTAGCGTCTTTTGTGATTTGCCCATCGCAAGTGCAATAGCGTAAAACTATTTGTCCTTTGCTTTCCAAATCTTGCAAAGTTTCTTCGTCGCAAAAATATCTTCCATCATTGTGGGCAATTGGAATTTTCAAAACTTGTCCGAACCTGCATTGGTTGGTGAAGGGTGTTTCAGCATTTTCTACTCTTAGGTTGACGAATTTGCAGATGAAATGAATTGTCTTGTTGCGAACTAAGGCTCCAGGAAGCAAACCCGCTTCTACGAGGACTTGAAAGCCGTTGCAAATCCCGATGACCAAACCGCCCTTCTCAGCAAATTCGTGGACGGCTTCCATCACAGGCGAAAAGCGAGCGATTGCTCCAACTCTCAAATAATCGCCGTAGGAAAAACCACCAGGCAAAATTACACAATCAAACCGTGATAAATCTTTCTCTTCGTGCCAAACATATTCCGCTTGGCATCTCAAAACTCTCGTAACCACATGCCAGCAATCACGGTCGCAATTTGTCCCCGGGAACACAACTATGCCAAAACGCATTTTTCTTCAAGCCCCCTTCAAAAATTTTTTCTGTCAAAGATTTTGTCAGCCTTTTTCAAAAGTGAAGCAATCTAAAATAAGCCTTGTGTTCTTCACTCTAATGTTGTGGCATGAATGTTGTGGCATAGATAACCAAGCACCAATAAACTTTGAACTATAGTATGCTGCACAACAAATTGCAGAAAGAGCAAGTGAACTATGCCTAAAATATGCCCGAAAAAACAGGGAAGGGCACTGCCTAAATATCCAGTTTCAATCTTTACTCAAAAGTTTGTTGGTGTAACCTTAAGGTCGGACTACTGATCAACAGAAGAAATCAAGACAGAAAAAATCGGCACGCCAGTAGGCGTGCCCTCAGAATTGGCTAAAAATCTCTCGGAGGGCAGGGCTACTGCCCTGCCGAAAAATCTAACGGCATATTACCAACACACCTTGAAGTAAAAAGCGTCCAGTTTTTTCTGCAATAAGTTATGTTGAATGCTATAAAGAGCGTTTTAGTTAACTTAGAAAGCAAAGCATAATCTTGCCAAAAAAATTCGGTCATGCATTAACCCGACCCTAAGATTGCATCAATAAACTTTTGAGTGTGGAACGACACAGTCGTAATGAAAGGAGAATCAAAAGATGTCAAGGATTTTAAGGGTTGGGACAAGGGGAAGCAAATTGGCTTTGGCTCAGACTGATTGGGTCATAAACTCAATCAGGCAAAAGTTTACTGACTTGGAAATTGAAAAGGTAATCATCCGCACCAAAGGCGATGTCATCGCAGACCGACCGTTGCGTGAGGTTTCGGGCAAAGGCTTCTTCGTGAAGGAAATTGAAGCAGCCCTTTTGAATGGCGAAATAGATTTCGCTGTCCACAGTCTCAAGGATATGCCTTCGGACTTACCTGACAGATTGACCATCGCTGCACTTTGCAACCGAATTGAACCAAGGGACGCTTTAGTGTTAAGGGAATGGCGAGGGTGCAAAGAAGATTTGAAAGAAATCGTCAAAAGTATGCCAGAAAAGGCGAGAGTGGGAACATCTTCCCTTCGCCGACAGGCACAACTCAAAAATGCTTTCCCCAATTGGCAACTTTGCGAGTTGAGAGGGAATCTTGACACAAGGCTTAGGAAATTGGACGATGGTCAATATGATGCAATCGTTGTCGCCGCTGCTGGCTTGATCAGGCTCGGATTGCAAGAACGGATTGCTTGCATTTTGCCCATTGAAATTTGCTGTCCCGCTGCTGGACAAGGCGCTTTAGCAATTGAGGCTCGCCTTGATGATGGAGAAGTTATTTCTCTTTTGAAGAACTTGGATGATTTTTCGGTTAGGGTTGAAATTGAAGTTGAAAGAGCAGCAATTAAAACTTTAGGCGCAGGTTGCCAATCAGCGGTTGGAGTTTGGGCTTGCTTGAAAGGTTGCGAACTTGACATTTGCTTAGTTGTAGCCAGACCTGATGGTCAGAGAATTTGGCGTCAATCCACAAAAGTCCAGTTGCCTGAAGATAATTCAACTTGGCTTGAATTTGCAAGGGAAATCGGCATCAAGGTCGCACAAAAGTTGTTGGAACAAGGAACGATTTTTGATTAAGTGAGCACAGCGAAAATAATGACGACCACCCTTTGCTGCAAAATTCGTTGGTGGCTTATGGAAATAGGGTTAGTAGAATCCTGCCTGAATTTCTTTGTGAGGATTTTGTTTGCCGTGCTAAAATCTAAAGCGCTAAAAATCAGATGAGGTGATGAAAAATGCGTTACTTTTGGTTGTGCTTGTTAGGGGGTGCAATTGTAATGGCTTTCGGTTTATTGTTGACAAACTTGGCTTTTGAAGAGGCAAAGGCTGAAGGTCAGCAATTCAAGCGATTGATGTTTGTAAACTTGTCAATGGGCTTTAGACACAGCACAACAGCAACGGCTGCTGACGCCGTTATCAGGTTAGGTTGGCGCTCTAACCCTCGCTTTTTGACGACTGTGACTGAAGACACCGACTTAATCGTGCCAGAAATCCTTCGCCGTTACGATGCTATCATGTTCTACACAACTGGCGAACTTCCCATGAATGAAACTCAAAAGCAAGCGTTTTTGAATTTCATCCGAGAAGGTAAAGGCTTCGTTGGTGTCCATAGTTCTACTGACACCTTTTACAACTGGCAAGATTTCGGTGAGTTGATTGGTGGCTATTTCGCTGGTCACCCTTGGCATCAAAATGTTCGCCTGATTGTTGAAGACAAAGAGCATCCTTCAACAAAGCATCTTGGTGATGTTTGGGAAGTGAGAGACGAAATCTATACCTTCCGCAATTGGTCTCGTGATAAGGTTCGTGTTCTCTTGAGCCTTGACCCAACTTCCGTTGATATTACGAAAGGCAACCGACCTGACCAAGATTACGCTATCGCATGGTGTCGCTATTACGGCAAAGGTCGTGTTTTTTACACTGCTTTGGGGCATGAAGAGCATCTTTGGCGTGACGAAAAATTCCTGCAACACTTGCTTGGCGGGATTTTGTGGGCGATGGGAATTTTGCCTGGCGACGCCAAGCCACGACCAAAACCATAGCGACAAGTGAATGAACGATGCGTCTTGACAAATTCCTGCAACTAACTGGCTTGGTCAAGAGAAGGACTTTGGCAAAGCAACTTTGCGATGCAGGAAAAGTTAAAGTCAATAGCAAAGTAGCCAAACCAGCAACTGAAGTTTGCATGGGTGATTTGATTGAAGGTGAAACAGGCTGGGAACAATGGCAAATCAAAGTTTTGCAAATTCCCAAAGGTCCTGTTCCATCTCATCTCCGCTCCAAGTATGTTGAATTCCTAAAAAGGCAAAGAGTTTCACTTTGGGAAGATGAATGGTCGCAAGAATGAATCAGCGTTTCAACAACTGGCGAATGGGAACCCAAGCAGGCATAATTTCCAAATCCATCTGTTTCCCATCTCGGAAGATACCCAATTTAACCTTTTGACCTTGCCTTGCCGCTTTCCTTACAGAATAGCGCAGATGGTTTGTATCTCTTATTGGCTCGTCATTTACGGTAACAATCAAATCGCCTTCCCGCAAGCCATACTTTTCTGCTGGCATGCCTTTCATTACGGAGCGAATAACTAACGCTCTCTCTGCAAGGACACCAAATTTCTTTCTTTCTTCTTCGGACATCATCTCGTAACTGATGCCGAGCATCGGCATTTGGACTTCCTTGCTTTGCATCAATTGTTCAACGACATCAGAAACTATTTCAATGGGAATGGCAAAGGCTATCCCTTGTGCACCAGGTCTCATCGCCACATTGATACCTATGACTTTGCCATTGCTGTTAACTAAAGCACCACCACTGTTTCCAGGATTGATAGCAGCGTCAGTTTGGATTAGGTCATCAAGCAAAACTCCTTCGTCTCTCAGGCTTCTACCCTTTGCACTAATTACGCCGACAGTGACAGAGTTTGAAAATCCGAAGGGATTGCCAATAGCAATAACCCAAGCGCCTTCTTTGATTTCCTCTGATGAGCCAAATTGGGCTTCAGGCAAATTGGTTGATGGAATTTGAAGGACGGCAATATCAACATGGGGTTCGCCACCAAGAAATTTCGCCTTAAACTTTCGCCCATCTTTGAGAATTACTGTCAAATTGCTGGCATCTTCAGCAACATGATAGTTCGTGACAATTAGACCTCTTTTCCCGTCAAAGATGACGCCTGAGCCAGCATTTTGACCTATAGGTGATCTGCCTTCATTTTCAATTGACACAACGGCTTTTCCTACCCTTTCAACGATGGGAACCCAGAAATCAACTGGAGAGGGCGGAGTAACTTGGATTTCTGGAATGCGCTCAATTTTTGGCACTGAAACCGTTTGGAAAGGAGCAGACTGGTTTTGCGATTTTTGAATTTCAACTTCTTTCCAACCAAGCCAGCGACCAAAGTTGACCAAAATTACGCCTATTAAAATACCGAAAAGCCAAAGTATCATCTCTCGCAATGCAGACCTTTCCTTCATTCGCCTCTCTCTCCCTTCAAGGTTTTCGTGTCTCTTCGTGATTTGAATTTGCTGTAGAAATTTTGACACGCTTTGCTATTGGCGCACGACGCCAAACTTGGACAGGGAAGGAACGCTCTTTGACGAACTCTTCCCACCTTTCAGCCACCAGTTTTGCTGCCAATTGCTCCGCTTGCTCTTGAACCGCTTGCCAAAAGCGCTTCCTCATCTGCTCCAATTCACTTTCAAGTTCATCAATGCGAGCCATAAGTTTGAAAGCCACTTCAACGCCTGCAAGGTTAACGCCCATCTTTTGGGTCAACTCTTGAATTTTACGCACCCTTTCAATATCTGCTTGAGAGAAAAGGCGGTCACCTTTTTCGTTTCGGCTTGGCTTTATCAACCCAAGCCTTTCATACATCCGAAGGGTTTGTGGGTGAGTGTTTAATATTTTTGAAACGACGCTGATGGAATAAAACCTTTGCTCCATTGACTGTTGTTGTGCCTTCCGCCTTGGCACTTGAGTTTCACCCCTTTATGACGAAATACTAAGGAAAGCCTCAAAAAGCCGAAATTTCAGCAGCGAACAGCAAGACTGCCAATAAAGTTGACTAAATTCACGGCGAAATGCAAGATACAATCCATCCAAAAGCGAAAACGCCTTTACTGCAAATGTTGTTGGTAGGCATTGTCATACTTTTGGCTTCAGAATGTAATTGCTGATGAGTTTTTGTGTGCTAACAAATAGACAAAGAGTTTCTCGTAAGGCAAGCCGAATTTTTCAGTTCGGCATTAGCCGAACCATCCGAAGCAACAACAAACTTTGGAGCATAAAGCGAGCGAAAAGATCAAGTTAAGAAATTCAATCCCAAATTCGCAATGCTTAATCACTCTACAAGTTTCCAAAATGAATGCAGTGCTGGTTTTATGCGACACATGGGTGAGCGATAGGAGACTGGCAAATCTCATGCCATCATCTTCCTTGTCCCACTCCTTGCTCTTTTTGCAACCTTTTTCCCTCTGTTCCAATCGTTGGTGCTATGACGATTTCGCATCGGTGCATCTCTTTGATATTTCTCGCACCACACATTCCCATGCCGTTTTTGAGCGCTCCAACTAAGTTTAGCGTCCCATCGTCCTTTGTCGCTGGACCGAGCAATATGACTTCAAGAGGAGCAACTTGACCAACATAAATACGAGTTCCCCTCGGCAAACCAGGGTGCGGTGTCGCCATGCCCCAATGGTAGCCACGACCTGGCGCTTCATACGCAGAAGCAATCGGTGAACCAATCATCACGCCATCAGCACCACAAGCGATCGCCTTACAAATGTCCGCTCCAGTTCGCATTCCGCCATCGGCTATGACAGCGACATACTTTCCCGTCCGCTTATAAAATTCATCGCGGGCAGCAGCCACATCGGCTATTGCTGTCGCTTGCGGAACGCCAACACCAACAACTTGCCTTGTAGTGCAAGCAGCACCTGGACCAACACCAACCAAAATCGCCTCTGCTCCAACTTCCATCAATTCCCATGCTGCTTGATAACTGACGCAATTTCCAACAATGAGTGGTGCTCTAATCGTTTTGCGAATTTGTTCCCAAGGTAAAGCAGGTTTGGTTGAAGAAATGAAGCGGACAGTGGTAACGGTTGATTGAATGACGGCGACATCAGCACCTTCTTCAAGGGCGATAGGCAAAAGTTCAAGCGCTTTTGCAGGAGTTGCAGCGACCCCAAGGCGAGCATTTGACCGCTTGACTTCACGGACTCGTTCACGGATTAGTTCGGTCTTTATTGGCTCTCGGTAAATTTCCTGCAAAACTCGCACCGATTCTTCCTTTGGTGCGCTGACAATTTTTTCAATGACGGAATCAGGGTTTTCGTAGCGGACATGCAAACCTTCAAGGTTCAAGACTGCCAGCCCGCCCAACCTTGACATTTCAATAGCCACCTTAATATCAACGGCAGCATCCATCGCTGAAGCCAAAACAGGGATTTCAAGTTTCAAATTGCCGATGTTCAAAGAGACATCAACATCATCAGGGTCAACAGCAACTGGTGCAGGCACAAGGGCAATTTCGTCAAGCCCATAAGCACGCCTCGCTTTTCTTCCGATACCAATTTCCATCTCCAAAAGAAATCCCTCCTGACTGACAAATTTTTGAGCCAAATTTTATCACATGGATTAGGAGCGACTACATTTTACAGTTTACACTTTTACTGCTACCAAAATCATGTCGCTCCATTGATAAGGTTTCAAAGTCCTTCTGAATATGCCCTTATAAATCCAAGTCACCCATTTGCTCATCAGGCGAGAAAAATGGACAGGGTGACCCAAGAAACTTTCACTCAAAGACCATGCACTTGGTGATGGGCAAGGTAAAGTAGTGAGTTTGAGGATTTTGAATCCTGTTTGCGCCACCATTAACTGAAGGCTTTTAGGTGTGAAGTAGAAGAGATGTTCTCGTGATTGAGAATAGGCTTTTTCAGGGTTCTGCCACTTAGGCGAGGCGTAATTGGGAGTCAAAATACCCAACACTCCGCCTTGACACAATAGCCGAAAGCACTCTTCTAAGACTAAAACGGGTTTTGCGAAATGCTCAACTACATGGGACATAGCAATCGCCCCAAAGGATTGACTTGGGAGAGTAGATGCAACTTCTTCAAACAGACCGACTAATGTTTCTACACCTTTAGCCTTTGCTTGTTCCGCTGCCCAAGAGGAAGGTTCTATCCCGAAACCATATAAGCCTTTTTGCTGAGCCAATAAAAGGAAAACACCTGTTGCTGAACCAACATCCAAAAGAGGCGAAGATGCTCCATATTGTTTCATCTGCAATAACAACTCGCAAAACCATCCATAAGGCGGTTCATAGCAAACATAGCCCAAAGAATTGTCACATCCGACAAAGTAATTAGAAGTGTCGTAAAGAGACTTTAGGATATCTTTGGATGGCATTGGATGCACGAAGCCTAAACCACATACATCGCACCGATAAATTTGCTTTTCAAAACTGTCTCCCCACTTGTCCACCCAAACTTTCTGAACTTTATCACTGCTGCAAGCAATGCACTTCAATTTTTTCACTCCTATGCTATTTTGAACTTGATAAAATTTGTTGCAAAGTGAGAAGCGCTGTTTTCGCTCTTTGTTCCCACGAATGTTGAGTTACAACGGAAAGACGGCGTCTTTGTTCTTCAGTGTCATCAGAAACTTTTATTGCATCTTCAATGGCTTTGACGAACTCTTCCTTAGTCCGAGCAAGCCATGTTACCGACAAAAAGTGTGTTAAATCGGGTATAGGTGAACTAACGACGGCGCGACCTGCCGCCAAGTATTCGTAAAGTTTCAAAGGACTGGCAGCATTAGTGATTGCATTGTCTTTGAAGGGAATTAAGCAAACATCTAAACCTTTCAAGTAAAACGGAACAGTTTGATAAGGGCGAGCGCCCAAGAAATAGCAATTGGGTGGTGAACTTTTAGGTGGACTCCAATTGTTCAAAGGTCCGATGACAATGACTGACCAGTTGGGGCGGGATTGGGCAATTTGTAGAAGCAAATCTGTGTCCACCCACGCAGGGTCAACTGTGCCAACGAAACCAATGCGAGGTGAAGGGAGTTTTACTAATTCTTCAGGAACACTAACATCGGGCAAAAGCGCCTGGGCAAAATGTTGGACATCTACACCATTAGGAAGCAAAAGAGCCTTTTGACCTTGCTCTGCATATTGTTGCTGCAAAGTAGGGGAAACGACAAATAATAAATCTGCTTTGTTTTCAATTATTTTTTCCAAATGACGCTCTTTCGGCAAAAGAATGGCATAATCATCCAAGCGATGATAGCATAACAAAGCAGGTTTGAGACGATAATATAAGATGGGTGTCAGTTCACCCAAGTAAGACCAAAGGATAACAGGCTCTGCTAGGTTTTCTATAATTTGGCGATAAACTTGTGGCATTACCAGGAAAGTGACTAATCTTCGTCGCAATCTCCTAGGTAGGAAGCGAAAGGTTGTTGGAAGTATAGGTGTCACAACTCTCATAGATGTCTCATTGATGGCATTTTTTACCTGCTCCTTTACTTTACGCCATCGGTAATAGGAATGAGGAGGGTTAATGTAAATGACAGGGACAAATTTCGCTATTGCCCGCATTAAGTGACATGGTGTCCCCCGCTCGCTGTTCAAAGTGAAAGAACTGGAGCACACTATTGTCATTTTCTTACCCCCTTACCTGAAGGTAACCCTCATAGGATTTTGAGTAATTTTTTTTAGCCTGCGTTCTAACTCTAACAAGTGAGCTTGCTTGACAGCGATATAAAGAAAGCGTTGTAAGCAGGCATAAAAGCCAGCCCAGCCGTCTAAAAAGCCTCCTTTGAAAACAAAACGACGAAGGAATTTCCAAAAAGCAAATGCTAATGACAAACTGCTGAAGCGCTTACCTTGTAGGAACTCCTCTTCTGCTTCCGTTTGTGCTAAACGAAAACTCCTTTGCCACCACTCTAACAAATCGGTCGCCATGTAGTGGCGAAGTGGGTAAGACAGTTTGCCGACACGACCATCAACCTGAAATTTGGGGTGAAGCGATGGTGGCGATGTTACCTTATCTCTCAAAAACAATCTCAAAACCCATTCCTGCCAACCACCATAACGCAACCATTGTCCCAATGCGTAATTAACTCGCTTGACTTTATAGCCTGCATAAGGTGTTTCAGGTGCATTGATAACTTGCCAAATTGCCTTTGCTAATTCAGTCGTCACTTCTTCGTCAGCATCAACAATTAGAACCCATTTACCTTTTGCTTGTGCAATTCCGAAGGCATACTGTGCTCCTGCGCCTTCCCAAGAATGCACAATAACCCTTGCGCCCATTCCCTCGGCAATCTCACGAGTTTCGTCCTCGCTTTCGGCATCAATGACGACTATTTCATCAGCCCACGATACACTCTTCAGGCATCGTTCAATATTTTTTGCTTCGTTACGGGTTAAAACAATAACAGAAATTGTCATTCAAATCACCTGCCTATAAGTTTGCTAATTCGCTTGTAAGCCAGCATTACTAAGTTATCTCTCTGACAGAAGGATTATCATCGCAGTCAAACAAATAAGCCGTTCGTCTTAAGCAATTTTTCGTAAAGTTCGCAATTTATTTTCGTCAAGTTTGTAACTGTGCAATTTTTTGTGACAAATTCATAATGTCTTTCCGACAATTTGAAAGCAACTTCCTTGTCTATCAACAGTCTTTCAATTTTCTTTGCCAAATCGTTTGCGTCTTCAGGTTGAAAGAGCAAGCCTGTTTCACCGTCTTGCAAGTATTCGGGTATGCCTCCAGCCCTTGATGCCACAATTGGCACTTTAGCCAAACCCGCTTCAAGCAAAACGATAGGTGCAGCATCTCGGATTGATGTCACGACAAAAACATCAAAGACTGACATCAGCGCAGAAGCATCCATGCGGTAGCCAGTAAATTTCGCCACTTCTGAAATCCCAAGTTCGCTTGCAATTCTTTCCAGTCTTTTTCGGTCAGGTCCATCACCAATGATTAGCAAATGCGAGGAAATTCGTTTTTGGAGGATTTTGAAGGCGTGCAAAAGGGTGTCAACTTTCTTGCGTGGGACGAGGAAACCGACTGTGCCAACGATTGGAAACCCATCGTCTTGCATTCCCAACTGCGCTTTGGCAAAATTGCGCTCGTAAACCTTATGTTCGTCTGGGTCAATTGCGATGTGAACGAGATGGATTTTCTGTTTCGGGACACCGCCTTCCTGAAGAACTTGAGCCACCCTTTGAGAAATCGTCACGACGGCATCGTAACCTTGCCGATACTTCCAACGCTGCCAAGTGTTTCTAATTGGATTATCAAGCCACCTCCAAAGCAAGATTAACGGGACTTTCGCCAATCTCGCCGCCCAGCCCGCTGGAAGGTGAGAACGGGAGCAATGGATGTTGACAACCGTTGGACGGAGTTGAAAGAAGATGCGAAGGTAATTTGCGAAGGCAACTGGGTCAACTTCAAAGCGAACTTTTATTCCCATAGTTGGAATGTTTGATGATTGGCATTGATTGAGCAAAGGCGAATTGGGACGACCTATGACCCAACAATCCAAACCTTGATTTATTTGAGCACGGCTCAGCAACCAAATCTGCTTTTGACTGCCACGCCAATATTTGCCACTATCAACATGAACAACTCGCACCAGTTTTTGCCTCCCTAAGGCAAATGTCACCACCAACACCTGAATTGAAAAAGAATTCAAAGCCTTTTGGCTAATACTTGACTGTAAACTTGAAAAACTTTTTCAGGCAATTGGCGTGCATCGTGATGCTCTTGCACCCACGCTTGCGCTTGCCTGCCAAGTTGTTCACTTAAAGTTTTATCTTGCCGCAATTTGTTGATTGCTTCTGCAACTGCTTTGGGTTCATCTGGTGGGACGAGCAAACCTGTTTCACCATCTCTTACGATTTCTGGAATGCCACCGATTTTTGAGCCGATAACTGGCAAACCAGTAGCCATTGCTTCCAAAATAGCGTTTGGCGTCCCTTCAGGAAAGTTAGTTGGGACATGGACGAAAACATCCGCTGCCCACAAAACTGGTCTAATATCGGCTTGAAAGCCCATAAACCTTACTTGTTGGGACAATCCCAAACTGTTAGACAATTTTTCCAATTGCTGGCGTTCGTTGCCATCGCCAGCCAAAAGAAGTGTGGGACAATCGGAGCGGGGAAAATTGACCAGTGAACGCAACAATACATCGTAACCTTTACCTTTGACCAAACGACCAACAGCAGCGATAACGAATTCATCATTTTCAAGCCCTAACTTTTCCCTCGCTTGCTCACGAACTTTGCTGTTAGGTTCAAAAAACTTTGTGTCAATACTACTTCGCACAACCGAAATTTTTTCTGGTGGTAGACCCCTTTTGAGCGCCTGTCGGGCTGCTGATTCGGAGACAGCAATAACCGCATCAACAAACTTGATAGGAAATCTTATCGGCGAAGCAACACGCCAGTGAAGGATTGTCGGCAATTTCAAAAGGCGAGCAATGAGCAAAGTCGGAAATGCTCCCTTTCGGCTATGGGCATGCACAAGCAAATGGATTTTGAGTGAGACTTGTTCAGTTCTAAAAGTTTTCAGCCAATTTCTAAATCTCCACCAAGCAACCAAGTCGTGCTCACCAATAAGGTTGAAAGTCTTCAAAGGTAATTTATTCTGCATCCTTTCTGCCAAAATTGAGTTTTCTTGACAGACGAGAAGTCCCCTAATGTCAAGACGCTTTAATCCTTCAAGCAACAAGGCAACCTGCTGTGTCCCTCCAGACCAATTTTGTCCCCACTCAACATGAACGACCGAAAACATCTCAAACCCTTGCCCCCTTGACTTTTTCCAGTTCAGATGAATCACTTTTCGCACATTGCTTTCAAATCAGGTTTTCAAAAGCCTAATTCGTTTAATGCTCTTTATTTGCATCAACCAAAATTTGCAATAAAGAGTGTCATTGAAAATCCTTTGTCTTTTCTGTGGGGCTGATGAAATCCGACCGCAAATTTTCGTATAGGAGTTAAAGAGTTCCGACCGATGTTTTTCGGAAAGATTTCGTTTGCGATTTGTATCCTCACATCCTTGCAGAATAATTAGGGACACGATAAACCGAACTGTTTGAGTCTTTCAAAGACCGTTTTGTAGCACATTTGTCACAAACCTTCAAATTTCCCTCAGCCCAAACGGTTGATTAGGCTAAAAAGCCTGAACATAAGTTTGGGCAAGGATAACGCAAAAAGCAAGGATCATGAAAAGTGAAAGAAAAATCGCTCTTTACTTCAAGGTGTGTTGGTAATATGCCGTTAAATTTTTCGGCAGGGTAGTAACCCTGCCCTCCAAGCCAATTCGGGGATTTTTCGGCGGGTCAATAGCCCGACCTTGAGGTTATACCAACAGACTTTTGAGTAAAGAGCGGGAAAAATTGACAGGATGTGCTAAAAATGAGCCAAACTTATGTTGAGATAGAAATCGTTGATGAAAAACTACTGTTACCAAGAGAGTTTGTTAAGACAGTTGCCACGAAAAAATGAATTGCACAAGTCCTAAAGCAGGTGATTAACATGCTCAACTTTTCAGAAGTTCAGCGTCAACTTTACCAGATGGTTCGTGAGCAAAAAGTTCGCAAGCCAGATTTCGGTCAAAAAGTCGGAATTGCAGTTCAAGAAGCCAACAGATGGATTGCAGGTTACAATCATCTCATCGGCAAAATTGAAGGCAGCAAAACATCTTGGCTGGTCCCACGCTTTGATCAACCGCCATCAAAAATTCACCCTTTGCCAAAGCGACCTGAAAGATGGCTCGTTTTTGCTTCTGATGGCTCTCAAATTTTTCCTGACCGACACGAGGCAATGCTTTGCTATCTCATCAACATCGGTTCTATCACTTTGCCTTACGGTTTTGAAGCACATCCCCATTTGGGCAACCGACCCTTCCTTTTCTACCGAGAAGGCGACCTTTATCAGCGATGGGGAGGTCGTAAAGTTCTTATCAGCGAAGAGATCGTTTCAGTCCGCAGACACTTGATGGAAGTTGAAGAACTCGTTAGGTTAGCGAGGGCTTGGAAGTTCCGACCAGCAGTCGCTTTG
>JANXCD010000190.1 GCA_025060305.1 Armatimonadota bacterium
AGTCAAGCGAGGCGAAGACTTTGAAGCGGGCGCAATGAGAGAAGCCTACGAAGAGACGGGCTTGACAATTCAACTGCAGCGTTACTTACTAAGAGTTCGTGTCAAGTTCGTTGCCCCTTCAGGCAGTGTTGATTGGACGACTCATGTTTTCACTGCAAAGGCTGTCAAAGGTCGGCTAAAGCCTGTTGACACTCGTGAAATAGAAAGCGCCAAATGGGCAACTTTGAGCGAAATTCAAGGCAAAATCAGGGATGCAATGTTGTCAAGTGGTCGCTCCCTGCTTCGCTACCGAGTTTGGCTGACAGACAAGGTGGTTTCCATGCTAATTGCAAATCAGAGGTGAATTTTCTGGTCATTCTTCGCTCTAAAAGCGGGCAAATAAAATTTCACTGACGCAAAAATTGTTTTCGGTGAAGGCAAATGGACAAAGGTCAAATTGTTGCTGCAAAGAAAACTGTTTCAAGCAAATCCGTTCAAGCGATAACTTTAAAGGCTGTGCTTATCGGACTTCTTGCCATCGTCATCAACACCTATTGGGTGACTGTCGTTGAAGTTCGTTGGTATAGCCTTGATGGGAGTTGTTTGCCCATCTTCATCACGCCAGTTTTCATTCTCCTTGTGCTCATTTTCATGAACGGATTGTTGCAATATCTTGCCCCTCGTTATGCCTTGACAAATGGTGAATTGATTGTCATTTATGTCATGGTTTTCATTTCTGAGACTCTTTCTGGACACGACATGCTTCAAAACCTTTTTGGTCAGATGAACCATGCTTTTTGGTTTGATTCTCCATCCAACCGATGGAGAGAACTTTTTCTTAGTTACATTCCTAACTGGCTTGGAATTAGTGACCGAGCGACTTTAGCGGGATTTTATCAAGGTGATAGTTCGCCTTACTCTTGGATTGTTTTGCGTGATTGGTTAGTGCCGTTGTCAGTTTGGGCAATCTTCGTGGTTTTGTTGGGCATTTGGATGCTTTGTTTTGTTGCCCTCATAAGACGACAATGGATGGACTACGAGAAGTTAGTTTATCCCATTGTCCAATTACCTGTGGCAATGGTTCAACCTGATGCGTGGCGTAATCTTTACCGAAAACCTGCTTTCATTTACGGTTTCATTCTACCTTGCATCATTGCCCTTATGAATGGTCTAAACGAACTTTATCCTCAAATCCCTCAATTCAGTCGCTACATTAAACTCCACGACATGCGTCAATACATAACTGGGCGACCTTGGGATGCAATGAACCCTTTCCAAATTTCAATGTATCCTTTCGCCATCGGTCTGGCTTACTTTTTGCCTCTTGACTTGAGTTTTTCGTGCTGGTTCTTTTTTGTCTTAAGGCTTGCTGAGCAAGTGCTTGGTGCAGTTTTCGGTTGGGAGCAAATTCCGGGTTTCCCTTTCTTTGGTCAGCAGGCTTCAGGTGCTTGGCTCGTGCTTGGTGCGATGGCAATTTGGGCATCAAGACATTGGTTCAAAGAGACTTTGTTCAATGCCTTATCAACCTCTCAACATGCAAACAATGCTTCATGTGATTTTAACGAACCAATTCGTTTCCGTTATGCTTGGCTCGGTTTGCTGCTCACGACACCTTTGCTTGTGCTATTCACGAAACTGATAGGCATGGGTCCGTTGATGTTAACAGTTTTTTGGTCGGTGTTTTTCCTGTTTAGCATTGCTATCACGAGGGTTCGGGCGGAATTGGGAGCACCTCACGAAATCGTTTATGCACAACCGAGAAATATCGTTGCGGATTTGTTCGGGACAGGCAGGTTTTCGCCTCGTGAATTGACAGCAATTTCACTAACCCATTGGTTCAATCGTGGCTATCGCTGCCATCCTATGCCTGGATTTCTTGAAGCCTTCAAGTTTGCACAGATTTTTGGAGTGCCACAAAAAGCGATGGCTTACCTTGTGTTTGCAACTTATTTGTTTTCCATTCCTGTGACTTATTGGGCTAACTTGCATGTTTGCTACCGAGAAGGTGCATCGGCTCGTTGTATCGGGTTCAAATCTTGGGTCGGATGGGAAGCATTCAATCAACTGGCAAGTTGGCTTCAAGCGCCACAACAGGTTTTGAACCCAAGACGAATTGCAATGCTCATCGGCGCCAGCATCGTTTGGGGTTTGTGGGCAATCCGTTTAGCAATTGGTTCATTCCCGTTACACCACGCAGGCTATGCTTTGGCAGTCAGTTACGCAATGAATTACTTTTGGTTCGCATTCATGATAAGTTGGCTTGCTAAGGCTTTGATTTTGAAATTCGGTGGCAGCAGTGCCCATCGTGAGTTCATGCCTTTCTTCGTCGGTCTCATCCTTGGTGATTTCACTGCAGGCGGAATTTGGGCAATCTGGGGACCAGTTCGTGGCTTCCGAAACTACCGAATTTACATTTTTTGAATTTGCTCTTGACTAAAGTCTGTTGATTCTCGGCTATCTGTGCCAATGGCTTTAGTCTAAGGTTGATGACGAATTTGCTGAAAACTGAACTCATACAGCGAAAATTTTCGCTGTCTAATGCAATCGCTACAAACAATGCTAACTGTGTAACTCCTACTTGGATTGACTACCAAATTCAAGTTACTCAACGGTCAAAATCCCTTAACTTAAGTCTTCTCGCCAAAATGCTTTTTCACCTCCGCTTGAAATTCTGAACGGGCAACCTCCAAATCTACCATCGTCGTCGGATAGTTGGGAGCATAATTGCGCAACTTTGTCAAGTCAAACAGCGCTTCGGCCGGAACTTTTCGCAACTCGGGCACGAACCTGCGGATGTATTCACCTTGCGGGTCAAATTTTCGGGCTTGCAAAATCGGGTTGAAGATGCGAAAGTAAGGTGCAGCATCGGCACCACAACCTGCAACCCATTGCCAGTTTCCGACATTTTGAGCCAAGTCAGCGTCAACGAGA
>JANXCD010000191.1:0-477 GCA_025060305.1 Armatimonadota bacterium
TGTCCCGATGGCAAAGGTTTGCCCATTGGCAACCTTTCCCCTTCCCTCAGCAAATCCAACTCCACCAAGTGAACATCACTGAGCAAAATCTCATTCCTTCTGGAAAGATACTCGTCCCTTCCCTTGCCCGCTTGCTTGTTGAAAGGCGAAAGCATCTCAATGACCGTGACCACTTTTTGAGTTTCCAACTCTCGGATTTCAAGGAAGTAGTGGCGAACTTCTTCAAGTTCAGGCAAAGGCAACAAAACTGTCTTCGCCGTTGCTACAGTTTGCGGTTGGGCTATGATTTCTTCTCGCCCTGTTTCAGCGATAGCGACATCAGGTCTTATCCTGACCTTTTCGCCTAAAATTTCGGTGACATAAACATACCGCTCAATGTAAACAGCATACTTGGGACGAACTTTCGGAACGAGAAAATCGCTCATAGTGTTGATAAAACGACTATGAAACTCCTGCCAACCTGCAGGCGCTTCCAAG
>JANXCD010000191.1:487-2843 GCA_025060305.1 Armatimonadota bacterium
GCCAGGAAAAGGAGATGGCATCACAATTCACCTCGCTTTGTGCGTGCAAGCGTGCAGGCGTGCAAGCGTTAGCGATGGTTAAGCATCCTAGTGCCTTTCAGATAACTGACAAGCTGGCGTAACATGCGTGCCAAATGATCGCATTTTTCGTAAAGTTCATGAAAGGAATTCACGCCGATAGCACCGATATCCAAAGCGACATAAAGATGCGATTGCAGTTCTGCCAAAGACCCTCGTGCCATGTTTAGGAAGCGTGCAAATTCTCCCTTTGTGTGTCTTCCAAAACCTTCTGCTATGTTTGACATAACAGAGACGGCAGCCTTACGGATTTGTTCCTGCAACCATCGTTCTCGCTGAAATTCTGTGCTCTTCGTGACTACATAAATGGCTCGCACTAATTCACGTGATTTTTGCCAAACTTCTAAATCTTCAAAGCGCTCAACTTTTTTAGCCATTTTGCTCACTTCCGACCACATACACTTACACACGTGCGTGCTTACACGCTTACAAACATATGCACTCTTGCACGCCTACACGCCTGCACGAATTTTCTAACTTCTCCTTGTCAACCAAACAATTAACCCGCTAATCAAGATTGCTAACGGCAGAACAATAACGCTCCAAATGAAGGTGAAGACAGTTTGCTGTCGTGAAAGAAACAGTGTTTGTGGCGGTTCGTCCTTCGGTGGGATGTCAATGAGCACATCCTCTTCAGCGAGCCAGTGGATGCAGTTGGCGGCGAATGCCCCGTTGAGCAAGTTGCGGATGAATTGGTTCGTTGCAAAGTCAGAATCGGCAATCACGACAACTCGCATCTTCTTTTTATCTGTCACATTCTTTTCCACTGCAGCAGCGAGGATGAACGGACCGCTTTCTTCGTTTGGCTCTTTTCGGACAGCCCCTTGTAACTTTTCTTCTCGCCAACTGGAGACACTCGTCTCAATCAGTTCTGTCAAGACCACACCTGAAGGGGTTTGGGATTTGCGCTTAAGTGGTCTTGCGGTAATGAACAAAACCGCCTCTTGTCTTGCTTTTTGGAATGGTCTGGTGATATCGTGGAACCGGAAACTGAAAGCGAAAATGGCAGCGGCGTCACCAAATATGTTGTTTGCAGGTTCAACTACCATTCCTGTTTTCGCTTCCAATCCCCACTCATCAAGCCAATCACCAAAGGAAGGTGCTGGGTCTGGTTCAAGCATGAGCAAAAGCCGCCCACCTTTGTCCAAGTAAGATTTGATTGCTTGCTTTTCTTGCGGGAATAAGTCCCGCTGAGCTCCTGCAATGACCAAAATATCGCAATCCTTTGGGACAGTTTTTTCCGTTAGCAACTTCAACTCTTTGACCTGATAATTTAGCCTCTCCAGACCGCTTTTGAGTATCCCGTAACCTTCATCGGCGAAACTATCGTAGGTATGCTCGCCATGACCTTGAAGGAAGTAAAGGGTAGGCTTTTTGTCTTTCGTGACCTTAATTAGTGCACCTGTGAATTCCTTTTCGCTCCCAAAACTTACTCGCTCACGCTTGCCATCGGCTTCAAAAACCGTGACACCGTCTCCTTTCACTTCGTATTGCCTTGCCAACGCTGGCTCAATTCTTCGGTCAACGACACGGGTTTTAATTTTCGGGTTTGCTGCCTCATAGCGCTTGAGCAAATCACGGATGCGAACGAACTCTTGCGAGTTGATATCGTAAAAGGCGATGACATTGACTTCCTTGTTGATATTTCGGACGACTTTTAAAGTTTGTGGCGAAAGGGTGTGGCGTTTCGTTTTTGTCCAATCCACGCTTGCGTTGTGTCGGTCAGCGATGTAAACGAGAAGCACTAAAACGCCCAATGCGAATATGCTGCTGAGAACAGCATTTGCTCCCATTCTCCCCCGTTGGCTGATGAGATAAAGCAAAATTTCCTGAAAGTGAAGTGCCAGCAAACCAATCCACAATACCGCTCCTATCGCCCATGCAAAAGTCCAAGCCCATTTTTTGTCTGGCTGAGCGAAGTAAAGGCTTAGTCCAATCAAAATTGCAATGAAGCCCAAAATCCCGACGATCAAAGCATTGGCTTTCGTCAGTTCACGAATTCGCTTCATTTGACATCACCCCTTCATCGCCATCTTCGGCTTCCGAGAACTTGAACGGCAAGGTAAAGGAAAGCAAATGTCAAGAGCAGGAAGAAAACCACATCCTTGCTTTGAATTAGACCAGCAGTGAAGTCTTGATAGCGGTAGTAAAGAGAAATCTTTCGGCAAACTTCAGCCAAAGTGCCTGTCCCTTCAGTCGGCCAAGTGATGACATAAGCCAAAAGCAATGTTCCGAAAGTTGTGAAGGCGGCAATGATTTGGTTGTCGGTCAAAGCCGA
>JANXCD010000192.1 GCA_025060305.1 Armatimonadota bacterium
CCCTCCCCTGATTTTCCTATCGCATGATTTTTTCTGTCGCAAAGTAAGATAACAAATCTTCCTTGCGATGTCAAGACCTAAAAGGGCATCAGTTTTGACGGTTTTAGGGGGCAAGAGGGTTTTGTAATTGCCTTACAAGTGATGTGGAAATAGGTAGAACGCTAAAAATTTGAGCCGATATTGAAGGCGATGTGAGAAAAAGGTAAAGGCGTGGTTGGGATGAAAATTTTTGGTGAAGGTGCTATCAGAGAACCTTCATGAAGGGAAGCGAACCTAAGGTTCATCATCACCTAAAGTTGCGTCCATGCTTTCATTATCGGCTTTGAAAAGTTAGAGCAAATTGACAAGATACTCAAAATGATGGAAGCCATAGAGAGCAAACAGGGTGACTTTTGTCACCTTGCATGAAGCGAAACAAAATGAAGATAAATCACAAACATAAAGTCACTTTCCAGAGATTACCTCTACTGATGCAGAAGACATCTTGACCTTTCAACCATTGAAGATTACGGATGCCTTTTTCTTCTCGTAAGGTAATCAAATCCTCTTTCCCTTCCTTGTCAACCCAATGCAAAGAGTGTGGTAGACCTGTCTGCGCACTGCTTGGCTCTAATGGTTCATTTGATTCAGAAATCACATAAAGCAAACTCTTGCCATCAGGACTCCAACATAGTTCTATCGGTCTTTTAACAACAGGAATTTTTCTTAGCAATCTTTCAGGTCTACTCAAGTCATAAAGCCAAATGAAGTTAGCAAATCCAAAAGCCACTATTTTGCCATCAGGTGAGAAAGCGTAATCGGAGATGGTGAAGAAACCATGCATGGGAAAACGCCCTTGAGGGCGAAGCCACTTCAAGTCGGTTCCGTCTGACCGCCAAAGTTCATGTCATCTCTTCACCCGACGAAAAATTATGAAGACTAAAAATGCCGATGGTAAAGATTGTCAACACGAAATATTTCTTAAAAATTATTTTTTAGTAGACTTCTTTACAAGAATTTCTTCCAATTCATCACATGCTTTCTGCCACTCTCTTTCTGACTCTATAGGGGATAACTTTCCGTAGTATGCTTTAAGCGAAATAGTGATAAGCTTTTCTTTGAAATATTCATACCACTTTTCAGTTAGCGGTAGATCCTTAAGTCTTTCCTCAACAAAAAGTTTGATTGTTTTCTTGGTCTCCTTAAATGATAATTCCACAGGTGAAAGGAAGACTACAGGCCCCCTAAGTCGCAAGCGTTCAATCGCCTCAGGTATCTTTTCCTCCATTAGATTATTTTGATGCCCTTGAAGAGAATGCATCTTGACAGGTTTCTTTGTTACCTGTAGGTTCAGTTCCTTTTTTCGGTTATTCCATTCTGGATAAATACCTATCACCTTACATAGACGGCGAAGAGGAAGAAATCTTCGCCCTTTATAACTCAAACATTCTAAGGGGTTGATGAGGATAGAACCTTGCTTACCTATTAATCGCTTACCATCCCATTTGACTCCTAAATTACCAGCATATCCTTCCCAGATATAAATTCGCCCATTCCATAGTAGCAGTGGCTCTATGATAACCGTTATTTTATCATCTATCGCAAAATTGTAGATCTCGAAATACTTTAAGCGATGTGTCTTCGGAGAGGGGAAATACATCACAGATGCAGCGAAGTCTACCTCCAGAATCGCACCTGTATGAGCATTTACCAACTCGCATCCTGCTCTTTCATGGAGTTGACCTGTAGGTTCCTTCCATGAACCGATATAGACAAGTTGCCAAACTAAGTGCTGTTGTAATAATCCGTCTTCCACAACGAAAAGTCCTGTATCCACGTAATCAGGAAGTAAGACACCATGATAAATCCGACCGCCAACATAATCATCTACCCATTTGGTTACTTTGATACCGAGATTAGATAAATAATTTCTCACGATGTCACGAGCCTGTTGAAGTGTGAGGGAAGGGGTTGTGGAAACTGTTGTCGGTCGGTTAATAACTGTAGCGGACTCCAACCAACCTGTGCGAGCATTAATCCAAAAGATTGCCGATTTTAAAAGTCGGGCGTTCGTTTGAGGGTCAATTTTGTAAATTAAGAAGGCCGTTCCCCAATCGGCTATATTCGCTTCTTTCGGTGGTGGGAATTCCCCTCTAATAATAAAAGTTCCTGCCCCTAATACTTTTTGAGCAATTTCTAAGGCGCGAACCCTTTGTTGCTCTAATGTAAGAGCAGGATGATTACCTAAACCCAAAGCGTTATTTGTCTCTGTCACATTCTTGCGTGGTAAGTTAAAGCGTAGATATCCTGTCCACCGATTGACATAGACATCCACTACTCTATCTTGAATGGGGTTAAAGGTGAGAGGAAAAATATAAGCCTCTTCGTAGGAGGAGGAGGGATGAAACCAAGAAACATTCATCCACTCTATAGTGTAGCAAGCCTTTCCTTGTTTAGCTAATTGTGCAAATAAGTCAGTATTATACCAAGCCACTTCTTGCTGAGCAGGGAGGTCATGGGTAGTTGTCCAATAAAGGTTACCAGGGAATTGACCTGCTTGAAGTATGCCTTGGACAATTTGTGCTGCTGCCTCTCGAGTCATTGGTTGCAATAGTTGAGCCATATTTTGCTCCTGCAATAAAAATAGAGAGGCGATAATAACCCAACCAACATAATAATACCGCATAACTTGTCCCTCCTTTTACGGCCATAATTTCACAGATAACGGGTCTTCAACACTCCCATTCACAGCATAGTAACCATCGGTGCTAGTTTAAAGGCAAAATTCAGCGATTGAAAGGCGAACAAAACCCTTGTCATCTGCCTTCAACCCTCTCCAACTCGCCAAAAGGTTAAACGC
>JANXCD010000193.1 GCA_025060305.1 Armatimonadota bacterium
TGACCGCTACTTTGACAGAAATGGGATGAGAGCATTGTTCCCATCCCATAGCAATTTCCCCAACGCCACTTATTTTCATGTGGTCGGTTATGTAAGCATTGAAGTAACAGAGGTTCGTTGGCAAGGGAGTGACAAATATGTCAAAGGTTTCTTCGTTAACTTTACCAGGGCAGGTGATGTCCTCCAGAACAGCGGCGCCCCTAACAGCGAGGAATTGGTCAAAGGTGTCGTTTTGATCCAGTAAATTTCCGTCGGACAGGAGTGACGAAAGTAATGAATATGCTGAGCCGAAGAAAAGTTTTGAGAAGTTGCTTAGCCTATAAACGGAAAGGGCAATCTGTAGTTGAATTTGCTTTTGGTGCTATCCTTTTAGCGATATTGTTTGCTGGGATTGCTGCCTTCGGGCAATTTTTCGGGTGGCTTCATACCCTCAACAACGCTGCAAGAGAAGGTGCAAGACTTGGGGCAATGTGCAAAAGCGATGGGGAAATTATAGCCCGCATCAATCAAATGACAATGAATTTGCCAAACAGAAACTCCCTTCAAATTGCCATTACACCACCAGGGCGACGCATTCATGGTCAAACCATTACTGTCACTTTGGTTTACGATGCCCCTGTTTTACCTATTCCTTTTGTCCTACAAAGTCCTCGTCGGGTCACTGTGAGGTCATCTTTCTTAGTGCATTGTGGCACTGACACGATGGGTATCACTTCGGGTCAAACCTGTTCAGTTTCAACTTGTTCAGGTTCAACTTGTTTAATTCCCACTTGCTCAGGTCCGACCTGTTCAGAAGGAACTTGTTCAGGTCCGACCTGTTCAGGTGCAACTTGCTTAGGTGAAACTTGTTCTGGTCCAACTTGTAGAGGCAGGACTTGTATAGCCTGCGATTAAGGAGGGAGATAGAAATGTCAAGTTGGAAATTTTCATTGCGTTTGAGTAAACGGTTAGGACAAAGCGCCGTTGAATTTTCACTTGTGCTAACAGGTTTGATTTTGCTCGTGATGTTTATCATCGGCTTGGGCATTCTGTTCGGTTGGTTGCATACCCTTAACAACGCTGCCCGTGCTGGCGCTCGTTTAGGAGCAACTTGCCAATCTTATGAAGCCATCGTCGCTGAAGTGAGAAGAATAACTCGCTCTTTGCCCAATGCAGCAGGTGTTACAGTCACTGTAACACCACAAACAGAACGAATTTACGGTCAACCAATCACTGTTGCTTTGACTTACACAACTCCATCCAATTTGCCTTTCATCGGTGGTAGGACGCTCCGTGTCAGGGCAAGTTATACGATGGAATGCACTCACACTGGTTCCAGCCAACCAACTTCAGGCACAACTTGCTCAGGTTCAACTTGTTCAGGCTCAACTTGCTCAGGCACAACTTGCTCAGGTTCAACTTGTTCAGGCTCAACTTGTTCAGGCTCAACTTGCAGTGAAACTTGTCAAGGCTACCAAACCTGCGGTGAAACCTGTTCAGCAGCAACTTGTGGAGGGGAATATACCTGCGATCATCGATGTGACACTGATACAGCCAGAGGATGTTGGGGGCGCTCCCACAGCGATACATGTGGCAACACTTGCCGTGACCCAGAAAGTCCATCAGGCGGTAATACTTGTGGAGGTATGGGATGCAGCAACACTGGGGGACATACATGCTGAGGTTAAAAGTTGTGCTTTTTACTGGAAAATTTGTTGTAGGTTTTGAACCGCCTTTATTTCAAAGCGTGTCGGTAATTTTTCTGCCAGTAAAGCACTTGCTTTTTTGGCTCGGCAGTAGCCTCGCCCTCCGATTTTTTCGTCACGAATTTTCCGTCATTTCGTAGGGCACGCCTACTGGTTTGCCGAAATTCGGTTTGAAGTAGCCCGACCCTAAGATTGCACCAACAAACTTTTTTGAACAACTGTCGCTCACGAGGGGAGACGCTACGATGATTTTTGTAGCGTCGGGGTTTACGCCCGATGGCAGTTTTTTCAAAGTTCGTCGCTCATAGAGGACGACGCTATTTTCTTTCATGCAACCTTTGCTTTTTAGAAATTGCCTGATTTGATTAGCGAAAGAAGGCTATGCAAAACTATAACAAAGCGATAACGAAATTTCAGGTAAAGAAGCGATGTCTTTAGTCTTTCTTCTTGAGAGGCAAATGACAGGGGAAGCAGAAACTGGTAGGTCGGTGAGTTAACTTAGGGCATGACTCGCTGCCTACTTGGTGGCAACTAAGACATTTTTGTGGCGGTGTATTTAGATTGTGATGCTTGTCTTCAAGGGGTCGTGGTGCTGAGGAAAAGTGGTTTAACCCCAAACAGCAAAGGAGCAGGAGAAAAAATCCCGATATTAACCCAACTTTGCGTCGTCTTGTGAGGTGAATTTTTCTTCCCCTCCACATTATCATTAACACCTTTTGCTCACAAAAATTGTCAAAGATTAGTTTCAGAAGGTCAAACTATAGTTTTGCATAGCCCCTTTTCGCCAGTCAAATCAGATAATCTCCTAAAAAGTAAGGGTTGCAAAAAAGAAAGTAGCGTCGCCCTTTATGAGCGACGGCTGTTGAAAAATTGTTGTCGTAGCCAAGCCCTGATGCTATCAAGACATTTTTGAGCGATAGAATGGACAAAACGCTAACAAATTTCCAATTGAAGGACAATTGCTCTTTCACCAGCGACGGACAAACTCAAGGTAAGCGAATAAGCCATCGCTGCTCGCTGGGAAATTGGCTCTCACTATATCCTTGCCCATAAACTTTGCAAGATAGAGC
>JANXCD010000194.1 GCA_025060305.1 Armatimonadota bacterium
ATGTAAGTAACCAAAGTTGCTGTTTGATGCTTTTTGCTTCCCTAATCCCTTGCGCTATTTGCCGTTTTGCTTTGTGGTTTTGTCTTTTCTTCGTCATTTTTTCTTCGCCTCACGGGTCAGTAGGTTTTCGCCTCCAATTTAAGATCGGCGACTTCATTGTTTGGATTCGCACAGAACCGTCAAAATAAAGGACGACATCAGCGGGAATTCCGCCCTTGACATAATTTGGCGATGTCGTGTTAGGAACATATCGGTGATGGACACACCAAGTCACCACTGTGTCATCGGAAGGCATCTGCGGTGTCGGGAAGTAAGGGCTAACATTTCGCACTCCTAATTGACGCATAGCGTCAGGGTCATCACAATTTAATGGCAAGTTAGGGTTAACAAGTTTAGCAAGGATGTTGGAAGGGTGGCACGGATGATTGGTTGGGAAACGGGTAATAGCGTAAGTTGGAACACCTTGAGAACATGAAGGGTCAAACCCAGTGCCTGTGTCGCAACCTTGATAGGAACTGTAGTTAGGATTTAAGTCTTGAGCCTTAGGACTTAAGTCAGATGGACAAACAAGCGTCCTGTGGCTACGAAGGTAACCTCCAAGTGCCAACAATCCACCAACTCTTGTGTCAATGTCATCTTCGTCAACTTTACCGTCATTGTCATTATCAGTTCCATCTTTAGGGTCTTCGTCAAAGTAGCAGCAATTACCCCCCTTTGCTTCATCAACGACATCGTTGTTCAAACTGTCATAAGGTGAGGCAGGAAAGCCATCCCAATCCAACATATAAAGTCTCAAGGCTCGGTGAATAACTTGTAGTCGGTTTTGGCATTCAAAAACTTTTCTTTGCTCTTGAGATGGACCGTAAAAAGCCACTATCAAGCCCATCAAAATTGCAATGATGGCAACGACGGTCAAAAGTTCAGTAAGAGTAAATGCGTGCAGGCGTGCATGGGTGCAGGCGTGCATGGGTGCAGGCGTGCATGAGTGCAAGCGTGCAGGCGTGTAAGTTTGCATGTGCAGTTGTGAATGTGTGCAAAAATGGTGTTTGCTGTTCTTTGCTCTCCTTTCCCAGTTTGTTCTTATCCTTATCCTTGCTATTTCATCTTTTCGTTTCTTCATCATTGTCTTTTCACACTCCTTTACGGTTGACTTGGCTGAACGGGCGGGACAATAGTTGAAAGTTCAACATAATCGGCTTTTGTCCTCGGTGGTGATTGAGTCCACATAGATCGACCAGAAATGCGAACAAGCAAGGAAGAGCCGAAAACACCTTCTATGCGATTTGGGGACTGTGACAAGTTTACTAATCCGTCGGCACCAATTGGTCGAACTTCTTCAAAAAGCACCCCTGCAGCGTTACGATAACGAACTGTTACATTTAAGCCTGACAGTAAAGGACTAAAACGCAAAGTGTTGTTATTCACTGCAGAAAACCAACGCAATCGCTCAAAGGGGAAGCCTGAAGGTGTAGGTGAATTAAGGTTATTGTCGGGCGCAATCTGAAAATCACTTGCTGGCTTAATAACTTGGACGAACCAACTCTCATTAATAGGAGTGTTAGGGTTATCTTGAGTGCGATAGGCGACCCGTAGACGAGTTCCGGAAGGAATGTTGGGGAAGAAAAGCATTCCGCTTTGCAAATCGCTACTTGGAGCAGTAATTGGAGTGCCCCAAACAGGTAAAGTAGTTGGTGGCATCAAACTGACAACTTGGACACTCTGCAATTCACCTAAGGTTGTCTGGAAAACGCTGCCGCCTTGAGCAGCGGAGGTCGTTCCCGTTTCAACAATCCAATGACCGCCACTATTGACAGGATCGTCAATCAAATAGTCCACACGAAGGCAACCTAATTGGTCGGGTCTAACATTTGGAGGCGCAGGTGTGGAAGTTAAGAAAGTCAATACACCAGATGAGTCAAAACTTGCTGGAGCAATTGGATACTCTTCTACGACTTCCATCACATCGCTTGCAGGGGCGTTGAGAATGAATTGACCCATGCTCGCACTCACAAGATAAAGTTCACGCTTAACTTCACTGATAGGTCCGACAGGGTTCAGAAGTGTGTAGGTCACTCGCAAAACTTTAGGGCGGTTAGTCGGAGAAATGTAGACTGTTTGGTTTTGCGATGGGTCAAAGTGAAAAATGAAATCTCTTGGCGGGTCTTCGTCTGTTTGTGTGTCATTATCGTTATCAATGCCGTCTACAGGGTCTTCATCAACTCTGCCATCACCATCATCATCGGGGGTTGATTCTTCATAGCGCACTTCACGATAAATCCTAATGTCATTGACATCAACTTGTCCATCGTTGTTAGCATCCATTACAGGTGCAAACTTCAAAATTGCACGCCACTGGTTTCCGACTTGCACCAAGCCAATACGCTTGTCAGGATCGCCTTGTAACAAGCCATCATCTATTGGTTCACCCCATATGAAGTTATAAGTTCGCTTGACATCCAAAAGGTAGGCAGGTTCAAAAAGCACAGGGCGGTTGGGAACTTGGTTTGGATTGAAGGGCACAATCGCATATGGCAACTTGGCAGGTTCGGCAAGGTAATCGCTTATGGCTTCATGAGCCAGTTGAGTCGCCATCTGGCGCAAGCCTGACCTTCGGATGATGTT
>JANXCD010000195.1 GCA_025060305.1 Armatimonadota bacterium
CCATTCAAGCCGATTGAAGGGACGAAGAAAGCGGGTTTGGGGTTGGCACTTCTAATCAAGTTTAGGAGTGCCAACCCCTTAAGCATTACATACTTTGAAATGCTTCGTTTCTTTCAGTGTGGTGCAAAGATTGCACTGATCTCCGCTTACAAAAACTTTCCTTCGGAGTTTGTTTTTTTCTCTCGCCCCCAAACTTTTACGGACATTTTCAACACTTGCCTAACGCTACGAAACTTTTAAACTTAGACATACGAGGTGAAAGCAATGAGGCAATTGATAGTTCTTGTTTCGTTTTTTTTCTGTGCGGTTGAAGTGATGGGAGCAGTTTATATTGTTGACTGCAACCATCCTAATGCCAGCGATACAAATCTTGGAACTTTAGAGCAACCCTTGAAAACCATCAACCGAGCCGCTCAATTGGTTCAGCCTGGCGATGTGGTGATTGTCAAGGCTGGAATTTACCGTGAGCATGTTAGGTTAACTCAAAGTGGCGAACTCGGCGCTCCTATCACTTTTGTCGCCGAACCAAAAGGTTCTGTTGTGTTAACTGGTGCCGACATCGTTACTGGTTGGGAACGAATTGAAGGTAAAGAACCCATTTACCGTGTGCCTTGGAAACATCGGTTCATCATTAATGTTCGCCCAGATGGTTCGCTTGTGGAGCATCATCCTGATGACGATGAACACAAACTTTGGGGACGAGCGGAATTGGTTATCGTGGACGGCAAACTTTGCCTTCCATCATTGACCCTTGACGATTTAAGGAATTCATGGAACCGTCACTTTGAAGCCACCAAAAGCGGCAAACCGTTGCCCATTTTGCAACCACCGCTGCCCAAATTGGGTGGTTCATTTGCAGGGATGTTTTTTTCCGACACAAAAAATGGTTGGCTTTACCTTTGGCTTGCTGACGGTTCTGACCCCAATGCTCACAATGTTGAGGCAGCGACAAGGGAAGCACTTTTTGGGCTTAGCCCATGGGAAAACCCCAAAGGCGTTAGTTTCGTCCATGTGCGAGGCTTCGTTTTCCGCCATGCTGCTACTTTTCCGCAAAGGGCAGCCGTTTGGCTCCACGGAAGCGATAACTTGCTTGAAGATTGCATCGTTGAAGAAATGTCAGGTGGCGGCGTTTTTGTGAATGGCGTGATGCGAAGATGCATTATCCGAAATTGCGGTCATACAGGTGGAGGTGCTGCGGGTGAAAACTTTCTCAACGAAGATTGCGTTTGGGAAGGCAATTCATGGAAGCCCATCAACCGAGGTTGGGATGCTGGTGGCATGAAAATCGCTTGGGCTAAAAACGGGATTTTCCAAAGATGCATCTTCAGACGCAACGGTGGTCCAGGACTTTGGCTTGACATTCATGTTCGTAATGTGGTCATAACCGATTGCTCTTTCTGGGAAAACGAGTATCACGGATTGTTCGTTGAGATCAGCCGTGACATAACAGTTATCCGAAACTTGTTTGTTCGCAATGGAATTAGCGTCGTCGGCGAGACAAAGCAACCCAATTGGGGTGTCGCAGGTTTGACTATCGCTGAAAGCCAAAATTGCATCGTCGCATTCAACACTTTCGTTGGCAACAAAGACGGAATCGCTTTGCGGGAACAAGGACCGAGACCTCTGGAAACAGAAGATTACGGCATTCTGCCTTATCACAACCGAGGTCATATCATCGTTGGCAACATTTGTGCTTTTAATCGTGGCTATCAGTTGGCACTTTGGTATGACAACGGCTTTTTTGGATGGCATCCTGCTGAAAGGGAAAAGTTCAAGACCGAGGCAAAATACGAGGCATGGCTTAAAGCCAATCCTGAGAAAGTTTTTGACCCAACAAAAGTCGGCATGGTCATTGACCGCAATTTGTATTGGGCTTCATCAGGACAAAAACTCATACTCTACGGCGTCCCTTGGCGACCGAAGTATCGTGAGTTTTCCGAAATTGGCGAATGGAGCAAAGCAACTGGTTTTGACCGAAACAGCATTGTCTCAGACCCAAGGTTTGCAAACTTTGAAGCCGACGATTTTAGCCTGCGTCAAGAAAGTCCAGCAAGGATTTTGCCAGCAGGAAAAGTTGATGGAGTGGGCTAAAATTACTTGCAGCAATTCAAGGAGGCGAAAAAAAATCATGACCCATCCTATCATCGCTGAGTTGGCTCAAAGGTTGGGCAAAAGTGAAGATGAAGTCGTCCATTTCCTTCAAATCCTTTGGCAGATCGTTCCGCCTTCGCCTGAAACTCAACCTTACTTTTTCCGTTACCTTGACGAACGCTTCATGCGGTTAGATGACCGAATCTCAAGTTTGAGGCAAGAAATGCTTTTGCAAATTGAAGGGTTACGGAAAGAGATGCAGCAAGGGGATGCAAATCTGGCTCAGCAAATTGACCAGAAGATTGAAAGCCTGCAAAAGGAAATGAACCAGCAAGTTGAAAGTCTGCGCAAAGAGATGCAACACATGAATGATTCTTTGCAGCAAGCGACAAAAGTTTTGATGGGTCATATTGAGAGGTTAGAGAAGCAAATTGAAAGGCTTGAGCGATGGCTTTTCGCTCTGACCGTTCCTGTGCTGGTGTCTACCATTGGCATAGTGGGAGTTTTAATCCAAATTTTGA
>JANXCD010000196.1 GCA_025060305.1 Armatimonadota bacterium
TTTTCCCTGAAGAGACAATAGTAGGCGTTGGCGGAGTCCCTATGCCCGTGGAAAATCCTTTTGAGCGAATTGCGGGGCGATATGGTGTTTTAATTGCTGCAACGATTTTGTTCGCTATTCCGTCAATTCTTTTGGGCACAGTTTCCCCTTACCTGATAAGGCTTTCGTCTAAAAGTGTTGAGACTGCTGGACGAACAGCAGGTAGCATTTACGCCATTTCAACTATCGGCAGCATCGTTGGCACTTTGGGTTGTGCCTTCTTCTTGCTGCCCAATTGGGGAGTGAAAACAGTGCTAATGCAAACGACAGTGGCAACTTTGTTTGCATCAATTTTGTGCTTCGCTATGAAGCCGATTTCAAGGCTAAAGCGCGCAGGGAAAGTCAACCCAATTTTGCTTTTAATGGTTGCTTCCTTGCTTCTTTCACTTGCACTCGCTCAAGTAGTTTACAGGCGAGACAGCCTTTATCATCGCATCATCGTTGAAGAATTCAGAGGAGTCCGCTATCTCAAATTTGACAACAGTTACCAAAGTGCGATGGACTTGAGAGACCCTGACCGAGCCGTTTTCGTTTACACTGACTATTTGCACCTTTGCATGCTTTTCAAGCCTGACGCCAAAAAGGTGCTGTTCATTGGGCTTGGTGGCGCTACCGCTCAGAAGAAGTTCCACAAAGATTACCATCAAATGCTCATTCACACAGCAGAAATTGACCCTGCAGTCAAGGAAGTTGCGGAGAAATTTTTTGACTTCCGAGAGGATGAGCGGATGAAGGTCTTCATTGAAGATGGCAGGGTCTATTTGCGAAAAACCAAAGAGCGATACGACATTATCATCCTTGACGCTTACTTTGGCAGCCGCTATGAAGTGACGCTGCCGTTCCATCTCGTCACAAGGGAGTTTTGGTGGCTGGCTCAGTCCCGTCTGACTGACGACGGCGTTGTCGTTTTCAACCTCGTTGGTCGCCTTGAAGGTTACGGCTCTCAAGTCACTCGCTCAATCCTTAGGACAATGTTAACAGTCTTCCAAGAACTTTACATCTTCCCCGTTGAGTATCGTCAAATGCCCTGGCTTTACGACCGACGCAACTTGGTTGTCATAGCAACTCGCAAAACGATTAAACTCTCACGGCAAGAATTGGTCAAGCGTGCTGAGCAAATGTTGAAAGAAGACAAAATCAAAATTGCCAAGTTGCCCGAATACGCTGCCGACCTTTATCTTAGGCAAATTCCGATGCAGGATGTGCCAATCTTGACAGATGATTATGCGCCCGTTGAATTCCTGAACCCATAGCGGAAAAGGTGACAGATTATGACAGTGAGCAAAGATAGATTAGCGAAAATGAGAGAGATAGCCAAGAAAAGGCAATTCGGCTTAAGAGTGGTTTTAGAAGACCTTGAGAACCGATTGAACATTTCGGCAATTTGCCGAACTTGCGATGCTGTGGGTGTCCAGTTTTTGCATGTCATCCATCGTGGCATTCACCCTATCGTCCTTGATAAAAAAACATCAGCAGGAAGCCACCAATGGTTGAAAGTTATCCAGCACCCGACAATTGAAGATTGCTTGAGCGAACTCAAAGGCATGGGCTTCCGAATTTATTGCACTCATGTTGACCCAACAGCAAAGGATTTCACCGAGGTTGACTACACAGGCAAAGTAGCCATCGTCTTCGGGAACGAAGGGCATGGGGTTTCTCAGACGGCACGAAAATTGGCGGACGAGCGAATTGTCATACCGCAAGTCGGTTTCGTTAACAGCCTAAATGTCGCTGCTGCTGTTGCAGTCATCCTTTACGAAGCCTTCAAACAACGAAGAAAGGCTGGACTTTACGAAAACCCAGAATTGAGTGAAGAAGAGCAAGAAAAGTTAGTGCAAATGTGGCTTCAAAGAGAAAAAACAGTGCTAAGTTCTGCAAAGGAATAAATAGGGTCGGCTATAAAAATTTGTCGCTCTGCAAATAGGACTTGAGCAGTTGGCTTTATTTTGTATTTGTTCGTCATCAATCACTGGCTGAAGCCAGTGACACGGATTAAAGCACAGAGAAAGAAGTAAAAAGCGTCAAATTGCTTGCCATCTTTCAAGAGTGCGCCGAAGGACACATAATTTGTGAACAGAGAAATTGGAAAGGATAGCATAGAGGGCAGGTGACTTACCTATGCGTGGCTGGCTTGTAACGGTTCTGCTTTCGGGGATTTTCCTTTTGGCGCTGCAGAGAATTTCGTCTCAAGAACCCCTTCTCGGCGATTTGCTCACTCAAGCGTGGCAAGCAGAAATGCAAAATCAAATCGGCAAAGCATCTTCCAACTACGCCCGTGCTGTCAACCTTCAACCAGAAAATCCGCTCCTTCGCATCAAATATGCTGAAATGCTCATTTTGCTTGACCGACCCGAAGAAGTTGCCCGCCAACTGGTTCAAGCGTTGGAACTTTTGAGCAAAGACCCGAAAGCGCCCATTGATTTGAAGCGATTTGTTTGCGAATTGCTGATGGGAAGGTTACCTGCGGAGTTGATGTATAGGCGTGAAAGGTTAGGTTACGAAGGTTGGCTTTTCCCTGCGCCCTTTGCAACTTTGCCTGCCGAGATACAAAAGCAAGTTTTGC
>JANXCD010000197.1 GCA_025060305.1 Armatimonadota bacterium
TCGCTTCCGAGATTGACCGAGGCAAACTAATCTTGTCGCACGAAAACGAAAAAATTGAGCAAGCCCTTTTGGATGGCTACCGCCGCTTTGAATTGGTTGAAGATGGCATTTCTTTGCGAATTCCGCCAGGTCATCCGAAAGCCGTGTATTCTGTTGCTGGCGAAGAGCATTTGCCTGAAGGTTTCATTGACTGGGAAGAGACCATTGAAAACCGAAACCGAATGGTTCAAAAGCGAATGCGAAAGTTAGAAATTGCAGCCCAAAACGACATGAGGCTGCCCGAATCTTACGGTCACGAAGATGCAGAAGTGACATTGGTATGTTGGGGCTCCGCTTACGGTCCTGTAAGAGAGGCAGTTGACACACTCAATCATAACGGCTTGAGGGCAAATATGCTTCACTTTGTTGACCTTCATCCGCTCAATTGGGATCAAGTGGCAGATGTTTTGAACAATTGCCGAAGTTGGGTAACCGTAGAAAGCAACTTCACAGGACAATTGGCTCGCTGGATACGAATGAACACAGGTTTGAAAGCCCATGCCACTATTGGCAAATACGATGGACGACCTTTGAACCCGACTTACATCGTTGAGCACCTTCAAGAAGTGTTAGCGAAGGTTTAAGCATCAAGCCTAAAATGAAACGAACGGAGGTGTAAAGGCATGGCTGCTGCAACAGTGACGATGAAAGAACTTCAAAGTCCCGTTGAGCCGACATGGTGCCCAGGTTGCGGTGACTACGGAATTTTGAATGCTGTCAAGAGGGCGATGGTTCAATTGGGTTTGAGACCTCACGAGGTTTTCTTTGTTAGTGGGATAGGATGTGGCAGCAAATTGCCCGATTACATAAGAGCCAACGGCTTTAACAGCCTTCACGGTCGCCCAGTCCCTATCGCCCAAGGTTTCAGGTTGGCTCATCATGATATGTTCACCATCGTCGTTGATGGAGACGGCGACAACTATGGCATCGGAGGCAACCACTGGCTTCATGTTATGCGCCGAAACATCAACATCACTCACATCGTCCAAAACAACATGGTCTATGGCTTGACAAAAGGTCAGTATGCTCCGACCAGCATGAAAGGCTATGTCAGCACGACTTCGCCTGAAGGAACGATTGAGTGGCCAGTCAACCCCATCGCTATCGCCTTGGCTGCTGGAGCGACTTTCATCGCTCGTGGCTTTTCAGGCGACCCTAAACATCTCGCTGACCTCATAGTAAAGGGCATCCAGCACAAAGGCTATGCGCTTATTGATGTGTTCCAACCTTGTGTCATTTTCAACCGCATCAACACCTACGATTGGTTCAGGGAGCGGATTTACAAACTTGAAGAAGACCCTAACTACGACCCCCACGACAAAGCGATGGCTTGGGAGAAGGCTCATGAATGGGGCGACCGAATTCCTATCGGTATCTTCTACATCAACGAGGAATTGCCCACCCTTGAAGAGCAAATCCCAGCACTGGCAGAGAAGCCACTCTATCAGCAAGAAATTCCACCCAGAGTTGAAGACCTTGAAGCGCTTAAGTTAGCCTTTGTGTAGGGCAAGAGTTTAATCGGGCAATATCCTGACTCTAAGATTGCACCAACAAACTTTTGAGCATAAAGCAAAGAATTTTTCCGACAAAGGATGAATTTGAGCACGCAAGCAAACGCTAATCTGAGTTAAAGGCGAAGTTGATTTTTTTGGCTCAGCGTGTTATAAGTGTAAACGGTAAAGTGAATTGCTGCAGGGTTTCGGGGGTTACCCCTGTAGCAATGTGAAAAACTCAGAACAAAGGGGGTGCCAGGAATGGCGAAGAAAGCAACTAAGAAAGCGCCTGCCAAAAAGGGCGGCAAGAAGTAGTTAAGCCGTTAAGCAAAAATTGAAGTAAAGGGCACGCCAAAAGGCGTGCCCTTTTCAATTTTTGCTCTCTCTTTAGCGAAAATTTTATAAGCCAATCGTGACTTTCTAAGATGCCATGAGTTTCATTGCTGTCTACAGAAGAGTTCACTCACAAAATCACGGATTTCGTTCCCACATTCTTCATCCATCATTGCAACCTGCACGAAGGCTTTGAAATAACTTTCAAAATTGCCAATATCCCAACGCTGCTCGTCAGGTTCAAGAGCCAACGCATAAACTGGGTAGCCTTCACGGACGAGCAAACGAATTGCGTCAGTAAGTTGAATTTCGTTGCCGAGCGATGGTGGAGTTTCACGCAAGGCATCGTAAATGACTGGCTCAAAGATGTATCGTGCTGCAACAGCGAAGCAACTTGGCGCTTCTTCAACCGATGGCTTTTCTATGATGTCCGCCAATCTCATCGCTTCGCCAGCGGAAGTTTTTTCCAGGTGGGCAGGCGCAACTATGCCGTATCGGGAAACATGCTGCTTGGGAACGGTTTCAACAGCGATTGTGGCTGCCGCTTTGAGTTCCAAATGGACATCCATCATCCTTTGCAAAAGCGAGCCTGTTCGTGGCGTCCAGATGATAGAATCGCCCAACGAAACGATAAAAGGTTCGCCACCTGTAAACTCTTGAGCAAGTGAGACGGCATGTCCCAAACCGAGGGGTTGACTTTGCCTGACATAAAAAATCTGCAC
>JANXCD010000198.1 GCA_025060305.1 Armatimonadota bacterium
TAGCACCAAACCATCGCAAGAACTTGGCTAATTTTTGTCTCCAATCGGTTTTGAATGTTCCGAAAAGTTTGAGGTTGGGATAAGGCAACGCTGCTGGTCTGCGCTTAATTGCTAAAGCCAACCAAAAAATCGCCACTATGATAGCAAGCCAAAGTTGGGCAAAGTTCAAACTCATCATGGCATCAACACCAGCCCAAAATGGTAGCGTGAGAAGAGCGAAAGCGTAACAGTAAAAGAGCCTTTAGGTTACCTGAATTGCTCTTTATTGCAAATTCTTCTTTGAGGGCGAATGCATCTAATCGCTTGCCTATTGGCATAACACTTTGATTTGTCTCACAATAGTGTTACGGTCTTGAAACTTCGCACCATAGTCCACACAACAAGTTTGCAGTAAAGGACGATGGACTTGACCGAAGAAGTTTACAACAAAGAACAAAAGACAAAACGAAAGGGGGTCTTGACGATGCACAAGTTGATTTTGCTTATGATCTTGGTTTGGTGCACGACGGCGATGGCTCAAGACAAATTGGTTTTGGTCTCGCCTCATTGGGAAGGTATTCAGCGTGAGTTTGATTGGGCTTTCCAAGACTATTACCGAAAACGAACCAAACGAACAGTGACGCTTCAATGGCTTGATGTTGGTGGAACGATGGCAATTCTGCGTTACATCCGAACCAACTTTAGTAAGTCGCCTGAAGGCATAGGCATTGACATCTTTTGGGGTGGAGGCGTTGACCCTTACCTTCAATTGAAAAGGGAAAAGTTGCTTCAACCTGTCAAGTTGACATCGGATTTATTGAAGAAGTTTCCAAAAACTGTTGCAGGTGTCCCTCTTTACGACCCTGAAGGCTATTGGTTTGGGGCAGCCCTTTCAGGTTTTGGCATCATTTTCAATAAAGCAGTGTTGAAGACCTTGAATGTCAATCATCCGAGGACTTGGGAAGATTTGACTGCTCCTCAATTGTTCAACTGGATTGCGATGCCTGACCCTCGCAGAAGTGGGAGTGCGCACATGATGTGTGAAATCATTTTGCAAGCCTACGGTTGGGAAAAGGGTTGGGATGTGCTGGCGAAAATTTTTGCCAATTCAAAAAGAGTTGCACCAGGCTCAGATGAACCAGTAACTGATGTCGCTAACGGTGAAATTGCTGCTGCTCCTAACATTGACTTTTACGCTTGGGCTAAAATTGCCGAAGCAGGTGAAGAGATGCTCGGTTTCGTTTACCCACCTAAACTCACTTTCATCAACCCTGATGCAATTGCCATATTAAAAGGAGCACCAAATCAAAAAGTTGCTCAAACTTTCATTGAATTCGTTTTGTCCGAAGAAGGGCAAAAGTTGTGGCTTCTACCAAAAGGAGCAATCGGAGGTCCAAAGCAATTCACCCTCGCAAGAATGAGCATTTTGGCGAACCTTTATGAGCAATTGAAAGGACAATCGGTCATCAAGGTCAACCCATTTCGTTTCAAACCCGGCTTCCGCTATGACTCGCAAAAAGGTGACAGACGAATTGATGTGCTTAACAGTTTGCTTGGTGCTTTTTTCATCGTGCCTCATAGGGAGTTAAAAGCCTATTGGCAGCGAGCAATAAGCAGTGGGCGCAAAGTTACTTTCCGACCACCAGTCAGCGAAGCCGAAATAATGCGCTTGGCTGACAGATGGTCAATAGACAGAAAATTAGCAGCGGAAAAGGAATCCGAATGGGGCAGGATCGCCAAAAATCTTTACTCAAAATGAGTTGCAGTCAAATCCCGACTCTAAAGCAGTTGTCTCTTACCAATAGGGGTTACGCAGTTGGATTTGTCTTCAAATGAAATCCGCCCAATTTGTTGAATTCTTGTGGTTTTTCTGGGCAGACCGTTGTCTAAAACTATAAAACGATGCCAACTGCTTAAATCTTAACCAATTGTGATTTCAAGCCAACTCAAGAAAAATCTTAGGCTCGGTGATAAAGAAAGATGGTGTCATTTTTGGCTTTGTTGACATGGCTTTGGTGGCTAAAACAAGTTCAAGCCCTTGTCAGCGAAAAGGTTTGGATTTCGTGTTTCGTTTTGGTTCTTCTTGCATCTTGCTTTGCTGCCCGTTCCGAAAAGATAATTCAGCGACCCTTTTACCCTATCCCTTACCGAATTCTCGCTTTCGTCGGATATTTGTGGTTGACGATTTTAGCAGGTTATCCCTATGGCATCGGTTTTGCCCTGTTGACAATTGGAGCGCTGATGGATGTTTGGTGGTTGCGAAGGCTTGGCGCTGTCAATGCTGCTTTAGCCATTAGCCTTTGGATTGTGCCAGCAGCGATGGCAGCAATTGACTCCCTTTGGACGATTGCTCCCCTAACGACTTCACTTGCCCGATGGGCGAAAGTTCCAGTCAACTTCTTTGATGGTCAAACGGTTTGGCTAAGCGCTCAACCCTTTGCTTCGCCTTTAACTTTGCGCATGAGTTTCATCCCCATATGGCTGATGTTCATTGTTGCTTTTGCCTTCTACTTCTGGCATGGGATAGAAAATTGGCGAAACTGGCTCAAGTTGATAGGTGCTGGTGCAGCCATCACTTTCTTC
>JANXCD010000199.1 GCA_025060305.1 Armatimonadota bacterium
CTTCCTTTCCCCGACACCGATTGCAAAATCGTTGACCTTGAAACTGGCACAAAAGAGTTGCCACCTGGCGAAGTGGGCGAATTAGTCATCAAAGGACCGCAAGTGATGAAAGGCTATTGGAACCGACCTGAAGAGACGGCTCAAACTCTAAGAGATGGTTGGCTTTACACTGGCGACATCGCTTCAATGGACGAAGATGGTTACTTCCGAATCGTTGACCGAAAGAAGGAACTGGTGATTGTAGGCGGCTTCAATGTCTACCCACGAGAAGTTGAAGAAGTTTTGTATCAGCATCCGAAAGTCCTTGAGGCTGCAGTTGTGGGCATCAGGCATCCCCTTAGGGGCGAAATGGTCAAAGCCTTTGTCGTGCTCAAAGAAGGCGAGCAAGCAACTGAAACTGAACTGATTTCCTTCTGCCGAGACCGACTGGCAAGTTACAAAGTCCCAAGAGAAATCACTTTCGTCAAGGAACTACCAAAGACACCAGCAGGCAAAATCCTAAAGTGGGTTTTGAAAAAGCAAGCAGAACAAACAAAATGAAAGGCTAATTTGATCGGCAAAAAGTAAAACGCTTTTTAACGCTCAACTTGCAATGCTGGTTCAGGAAGAATTCGCTTAATTTCGTTCAGCCGATACCCAAACCCGCTGCCCTTAACAGTGCTCCAATCAAGGCAACCATCTTTGCGGCGATAGAGATTTTGATGGACTTTTGCTTCTGGTTCGGATGCTTGAGGGTAAAATTGCATTGCGTTTGCTTCAACGCCCATGAGAGTTTCCGAATATGCCGCCAACAAGACATGGGGAATTAGAGCAAGCATAGGGTTTGTCAAATCTTGAACCATCAAGAGCATATCATGAGCCTTTCCCCAAGCCTGCATGAGTAATGCCCCTGTTTGGGTTTTGCAAGTTTTCAAAGCGACGCCTGTCCAACCCAACTTTCGTCCTAATCTAACGAACTTCCAATCATGAGCACTTTCGTCCATGAACAAAGGTTTTCTGGCTGCAATGGCTCGGACATCAATTGAGTAGGTTTCAAGTTCGTAAGGGAAGGGTTGCTCAATGTAAAGCAACATTTGCCAAAAGCGTGGATGCTCCCTCAAAAGTTTGTCAAGGAACTCAATGACATATTTTGGGTCAGTGACAGTGCAGTTGAAGTCTGCAGTTAGCCATAGGACATCATTCTCAATTGCTACTTGCCCAACACGAACAAATCGCTGATAGTCCCAATCAAAGTCAGTGCCCGTCAATTTCACCTTGAGACATTTCAAGCCATCACGCAAAATCCAATCACCAAGCAAGACAGGATAGCCATCGTCAGGTTCATTTCCTGTCAGGTCATCTTCGGTCAATGGGTCTTTTGCACCAACGAGATGCCAAACGGGCAATTTGAATTTCGGATTTGATGTAAGAAAATCATCTGGAAACTTTCCCCGGAAATCAACTCTTTTGCTTTCTGGTTCAAGGTAATTGCTTAGGTCAAAACGCATAAAGGGCGGACGATAAGTTTCGTAAATGGGCAATCCGACGAGGTTGCCGTAAGCGTCATGAAAAGCGATGTCAAAAGGTGAATTGCAAATGAGTGAAGCAAGGTAAGGCATCGGCTCTTTGTCGGCTCGCTCACTGTTAAGTTGCATCAAAAGCAGTGGCAGAACTTGCGACAAAAAGGCATGCCCAACTTCAAAAGCGTGTCCAGTTTCGTCAAATTCCAACCAAGCCTTTGACAGCCTCAGGCAAAAATCTTTCATTGTTTCAAGTCGTTCCGAATAGGAAAGTTTTTCACTTGCCCAACCCCATTGCGCTATAAGTGGGGTTTCGCCCCATCCTTCAGCCTGATTGCCCTTTTCATCGCAAACTTTCATTTTCACCCGGCAACAAACAACATCATCAACAATTTCTCGCCCAAACTTCAAGGGCATCCTCATACGAATTGGTAGAAAGTAAAGAGTGATGCCAACTGTTTTCACCCCTGAACTCATCCAAACCATCTCCTTCCACACCAAAAATCATAGCGATGAAGAAAACTGTTGACACTTACGAATTCGCTCGTTAAACTGCAAGTGTCGGTCGCACATCGGTCAGAGTGGCTGGTGGGCGATAGAAGAATGGCTGATGCCTGTCTGGACTCGCTTTTCCAGAGTGCAAGTTTTTGACAGGTTTCAGTCAAAAACCGAGGGATAGGAGGACAAAAGCCGTGCCAATAGGTCGTGTCAAATGGTTCAATGACCGAAAGGGTTATGGGTTCATTGCGCAAGAAGGTGGAGAGGATGTTTTCGTCCATTATTCTGAAATTCGTGGGCGAGGTTATCGCTCCTTAAAAGAAGGACAAATCGTCCAGTTTGACATTGAACGCACACCTAAAGGTCTAAGGGCTGCAAATGTCAAGGTCATTGGGGAAGAAAAGGGCAGTAAGTTGACCTTTTGAATTTAAGTCTTGAGTTCTCACCAAAAACTGTAAATGAGGATTATCACTGCCAAAGGGAGTGGTTTGAGGATGATTCGCA
>JANXCD010000019.1 GCA_025060305.1 Armatimonadota bacterium
CGAAACCTCTGAGAGCCACGAAACCTGCTGTTGACAAACTTGTCGCTGGCATCAAGTTGAGCGAAACTCCCATTAGCGTTCCCAGTCCGACACCTTCACCCAACTTGCCTTTAGGATTGCCTTTGCTCAGTTTGGCTTTGTTTTTCATCGGAGTCCGCAAAGGTTTCAGGCTTTGAATTTACCCACAGACAACCTCTACGCTGAGTTGTGGTTTGTCCCCGCAAGCAAAAAGTTTTACTTTTGTGGCTTGATAGTTCTCACATCCGAATCCCAAAGTAGCAACTTGAGTTATGGTCACAGGAAAGTGCTAAGTTTTGTCTGGAAAATGAGTTTAAAGTTTTTGTCTGAAACGGATTGATGTTGCCTTTTCGCCTCTTTATCGCTAAGATTTAGATGCCTTCGCAAACTTTGCTGCTTTGGAGCGAATTTCCTATTGCGAAGCGAAGCGAACGCTTTTAGGAAGTGCTAAATTTGCCTGAAGCCCTTAAATTGGCTAAAAGAGACTGGCAAAAATTGAACCAGTTTCAAAGTCTAATTTTTGCCAATCAATTCAGGTCATTTCTTTCAGGAGGTGTTTGAGCGATGGTGGAGGAAAATCGCCAGACGGAACCGACGAACGCTTCCGCCGTTACTCTTCCTGAACTTCCAACTGATGTTTGGCAGAAGTGTAGCACCTGCGAGGCAATGGTCTATCGCAAGGACTTTGAGCAGAACTTGAAAGTTTGCCCCAAATGCGGTTACCACGAACGAATTGGTGCTTGGGAAAGACTCGCAATAACTGTTGACGAAGGTTCTTTCCTTGAATGGGATAGCGAACTCTCACCATCCGACCCCTTAAATTTCCCCGAATATGCTGACAAAGTTAGCAGAGACCAAAAGCGAACAGGTCTAAAAGATGCAGCCTTGACAGGTAAGGCAACTATTGAAGGGTTGCAAGTTGCTATTGGAATCACTGACTTCAACTTCATGGGTGGGAGCATGGGTAGTGTTGTTGGTGAAAAGATTTCACGATTGATGGAACGAGCAATAGAAGAGCGATTGCCTGTCTTCATAGTCATAGGAAGTGGCGGAGGTGCAAGAATGCAAGAGGGAATTTTTTCGCTGATGCAGATGGGCAAAACGAGCGCTGTTTGCAGTCGGCTACACGAAGCAAAGTTGCCTTACATAGTCCTGCTTACCGACAGCATGGCTGGAGTTCACGCTTCTTTTGGCTCTCTCGCTGACATCATTCTTGCTGAACCAGGTTCTCTTGTCGGCTTCACAGGTCCGAGAGTTATTGAACTCTCTTTGAAAGTCAAAGTGCCAAAAGAGCATAGACAAGCGGAGTTCCAATTTCAACACGGTCATATTGACCTTATCGTTCCGAGGAAACAAGTTCGCCCGACTGTTGCGAAAATTTTGAGGTTTTGGTATGACATTTAACCTTCTTGTTTGAAGGCTTCAATTTGAAGGCAAATTTTGAGGCGATAGGCAAACTGTAAATTAAACTCGTCCCAAAAACATCCCGCCATCAACCACGAGCATTTGTCCAGTCACGAAATCAGCCCACTCGCTCACAAAAAATTCAACTACCTTCGCAATATCGTCAGGCTCACCAAAACGCTCCAACCTACCCTTAGGCTTAACTTCTTCAAGGCTTAGACCACGCTGTTTGAGAGTAGCGAGGTAACGACCAGTCAAAGTGTCACCAGGAGCAATTGCGTTGACATTTATTCCATATGGGCGTAACATGATTGCCAAACAACGAGTGAAATGAATGACGCCAGCCTTTGAAACAGAGTAAATTATTTCCTTCTCACGAGCAATTAGGGCAGCGACAGAAGTGATATTGACTATTTTCCCATAGCGTTGCTCCATCATGAAAGGTGTAACTGCTCTGCACATGTTGATTGTTGTTAGCAAGTTACGATTCAAAACTGCATGAAGGTCTGGTTCAGAGATGAAAAGGTCATTGGGTTCTGGCTTATCGCCTTTTACTCCTATGTCGCCACCAGCATTGTTAACGAGAATGTCAATATGTCCAAACTCTGAAATCACTGTATCAACCAATCGTTGGCAATTTTGAGGGATTGTCAAATCTCCAAAGAGGGCTAACACTCTTTGTCCTAAGGCTCGCATTTTTTCGGCGACTTCATCAAGGCTTTTGCTTTCGCCAAACTTACTTGGTGCTTCTTCATCCAAATCATGGATGACGATATCTGCTCCTGCTCTCGCCAGCCTAAAGGCAATTGCTTTTCCGATACCTCGCCCTGAGCCAGTAACAATTGCCACCTTGCCACTTAAGTGCTTGCCCATCATGTCCTTCACCTCTTTTGCGTAAATGAAAATCCTTTTATGAGTTTTAAGGCGATCTTAGCCTGCACCAGAAACAGAGAGCAATTTCTTCTGTTGGGAAACGACGAATTATCTTACCGTTGAATATTTTTGTTGCTTTCTACGACCTCTGAAAAGGCAACGCACCAAATTCCAAATCGCTTTAACTTTAGCCCTTTGTGCTTCAAGTTAGGTGAGAAGTCAATCCTAGCTAATATTGCTGCATTCCTTTGGTTTGCTAAAAACTCTTGCAACTTTTTTTGGTTGCGACCAAGCATCGGCACTACTCGTTTGGCGTAAAAGATTGCCCATTCTGTGTCACTTCCGAAGGTGGCTATGTTCTCCGATTTTGACCAAAGGCTAACAGCATTGCGACCACCTGAAGCCTTCATTAGAATGGAAAGGGAAACCAAAGTCACGATTGTCATGATTGCTCCACTAATGAGCAAACTCTTTTCTTCGGCGAAAATTTTTTCACCTGTTATGACAAAGACAATTTTTGACGAACACCAAATCAATGGCACTGAAGCAAATCCTAAAAGCAAAGTGTAAGCAGCCAGTCGCAATGCATCTAATTCCATGCCGGGTTTGAAACCTATTTCACTAAGAAACTTTTTGTAGGCTTCAACGCCGGCAAAAGCAAAATAGAAAAGGATAGGGACTGGTAGCAAGGACAAAATCAATCCGAGCAAAAACTCACTTTTGTTCATATCCCGTTGCAATTGCAAAGCCACCAACCAAGCAATTGCTGGAAAGGCAGGGAAGATATAGTGGGGCAATTTGGTAGCGACCAAAGAAAATAACACAACTACGCTAATTGCCCACCAAGCCATCGGAAAGTCAAAGGAGCAGCATTCAGACCTTGACAACTGGCGAATCCCTTTCATCGCCTTCACAAAGGCTTGAGGCAAGCAAATGCTCCAAGGCATAAAAAGAAGCCAAATAATGGGCAAGTAAAACCAAATTGGACCGAAATGTCCTTCCATAGGTTCAGCAACCCTTTGAAAATGCTCTCGCATCAAGAAGACTTGCCAAAACTTTTCACCTTCACGAAGCCAAATAGCAACAAACCAAGGGGCTGCGACCGTAAGGCAAAGGAAAAACCAAAAACCAAACTGCCACAAACTCTTTTTCAAGTCAATCCCAATAGGCTTAGAACTTTGTCCAAAAACTTTCCAGATGGTCATCGGCAAAAGCACCAAGATAGGCAAAACAAGCCCTGGTGCTCCTTTAGTGAGGATGCCTAAACCTGCAGCAACACTGCTAAGTAAAAGCCAATACAAAGGCTCATTGTTGAAAAGCCAAAGAAAACCAAAAAGCACTGAAGCAGTGATGAAAAAGCAAAGTGTTGCTTCTGGTGCGCCCCAGTTACCCAAAACTGCCGTCATCGGGTTAAGCAAAAAGGCTGCTGCCGACCACAAACCAACCTCAAAAATTCCGACTTTGAATCCAAACCATACAAGAAGCAAAGCAGTGAAGACGACAGAGAAAAAAGAAGGCAACCTTGAAGCGAATTCGTTTTCACCAAAGATTGACTGCGATAAGGCAACAAACCAATACATCAAAGGTGGCTTTTTGTATCTCGGCTCGCCGTTGAAATAGGGCACAACCCAATCCTTTCGCTCACGCATTTCAACGGGAACACGAGCATAATAGGCTTCGTCACCAGTCAGAGTCGGTGGATTGAGCCAAAGTGCAATAGTTGTTATCCAGCCAAGCAAAATTGCTGTAACCAAAAGCAAAATTTGATGACGAGCCATTTTGGGTTCGCTCCCTCTTCACATCCCAAAAAGTTAGCGCTTTTTACAGCAATTGTCAGCAGAAAATCTATCGGATGATTGAAAGGATGAAAATTTTTAGCGCAGATTAAAGCACTTGCACAAACTTTTAGCAAACTTTGCATTAAAAGACGAAAATTTTGTGGGGCGATAGCAATGGCAATTGTTATGTTGGCTTGCTATGCGATGAAGACAAGGTTTGAATTGATTTTGGTCGGCAACGACGAAAAGTTTTTGCGAGCAGCAGGCGAAGAGGCAATTGGTGAAATTATCGCTCTTGAGCGACTGCTTACTCGCTTTCAACCCGAAAGCGACATTGGAACGATTAACCGTGTTGGGTCACATCAACCAGTCCGCATTGATGCTCGGACTTTCCTACTGTTACAAAGGGCAAAACAACTTTCACAAGAGACGAAAGGCGCTTTTGATATAACCGTCGGAACTTGGTGGGAGAAAAATTTGGAAGCAAAGGAAATTGTCGGCGCTGACAATCTTTTACTGGACGAAACCCAAATGACGGCTTGTTTGACGAAAGAAGGACTGCAGATTGATTTAGGAGGCATCGGTAAAGGTTATACTATTGAACAGGCAGCAGAAATTTTGCGAAATGCAGGGATTGAAAATGCTTTCTTGCATGGCGGGACGAGCAGCGTATTCGCTTTTGGTCGCAACCAAGATGGCAATCCATGGCAAGTTGCCATAGCACATCCTGTTAGCAAGGAAACTATAGCAACTGTTACTCTTGACAATCTTGGACTTTCCGTTTCTGTCTCTCAGTCAGCACTTTACGCTTTTCATCCCCAATCTATCTCATCTCACTCTGCACCTACCATTGAGCCGACAACTGGTAAAACTGTCACTCACACATTGCTTGCAGCCGTTGTTTTGCCTTCACCGACAGTCTGCGAGGCTTGGTCAACAGCACTTTTGGTTTTAGGCAAAGAAGGATTAGCAGTTTTTCAACAAAGCCATCCTGAAGGCTGGTCAATCTTGTTGGATTGTGAGGGCAAATTATGGCAGGTTGGAAATTTACATGGCTCTTTATGAGTTAGCCTGTTTGGATGTAAAAGCGAAAGCGTCGTTAAAGCCTTTCAACTCTTGCCCCTTTCTCTGCAACAGTCAGGCGCTTTCGCTCAATCGTCTCTTCTTTATCCCTTCGGTCATCAATTCTTAAGGTCGTTAACAATCGCTTTGCACCAGCAGCGAACATTGCTTCTTGCATTTCTTTGACAGCGTTCCAAACAGCGTCTAACTCACCTTCAATTTCCGTTCCCATAGCGCAAACACAGTAACGAAGCCCATTTTCTTCGGCAGCCTTTTCAAGGGCTTTAATTGCCTCGGCTACGAAAGCACTGACACCAGTGTCACCTGTGCCAATAGGAATGATGCTAACTTCTGCAATTACTTTTGGCATTTCGCTCACCTCCGAAAGGGCTTATTCTTCGCCGAAGATTTCACGCCACCTTTCTTCAACATCGCTTTGAAAAATTTCGCCATTAACGCCGTTATCGCTTCCGTGAAGCATCTGTTCAAATTTTTCTTCTTGCAGTCGGTCTTGGACATCGGGGACATAGTTAGCAAGTTCGTAACTTATTGACCTGCAACATTCTTCATATTCCCTCACCTTGATGACCACTGGCATTGGGACTGCATGACCTAAGACTAAAACTTGCTGTTTAGAGTCAAGGCTTGCCAGAATGCTCCTTAGACCTGCTGGGTTTGAAACTCCAGTCAGCACTGCTTGGATGTCACGCTCATCGTTTAGTTGAGCGACAATTTTTGTGCCAATTTGCGAAAGGATTTCATCGTCAATGCCGGAAGGTCTTTGGTCTATGATGAACAGGCTGACATAGTATTTGCGCATTTCCCTTGCGATAGTTCCAAATATGGTTTGTTTTGCTGCTTGTGGGTTGAGAAACTTGTGTGCCTCTTCAATAACGATTACCAGTTGTCGTGGCTCTTTTTCTGGGTTCATCGTCGCCAAAAATTGCTCGGTCATGTTGACATACATCTCGTGGATGCGACGGGCCAAAATGTTGGCGACCAAAAGGTAGGAAAGCATGCTGCCTTGCCTGCCAAATTCCAAGACGACATGAATTCCATTTTGCAAATATCTCATTATGGTCTCAACGATGTCTTTTTTAGGTTTCTCGTCCGAAGGGACGACGAAGGGCAAATCGGCAATCCTTCTCAACTTTCGGTAAAGGGCAGCCAAAGATTCTCGGTTCGCTCCTATTTGCTCCGCCAATTCCTTGATTGCTCCCGTTTCACCAAAAGCGATAAGTTGTTCAAGCCAATGTTCTCGGAATTTGGTGTAAACGAGATGGGCAGCCTCTATGGCAGTTTGGTGCAATCTCAATTCATCCTGCAAAGGTGCTATGTCATCAACAGTGATTTGGTCAAGGGATATGACCACAGTCCCATCAACGGGGACTTGCCTCGTTTTTGAAGATTCTGGGTCAAGAGTGAAAACTGCTACTTGAGAGCCAAACAAATAACGCAAACCTTTAACTTCGCCTTTCGTCCCTCCCGTTTCCTTTAAGGCTTTCCATCCATATTCGTTGTGCATGTCAAAAATCAACATTACAACTTTGCCATTACCAAATGTGACCCAACGAATTAATCCGCTCAAAATCAACCTTGTAAGGAAAGTTTTGCCAGTTCCGGTCTTTCCGAAAATGCCGTTGCTTCTCTCAATGAAACGATGCAAGTCCAGACAAACTGGAGTTTCCATGTCAAGGGGAGTTCCGATGTGAAAATATCGCCCTTTTGGCTTCATATCTTCACTGCCAAAGATAAGGGCAACATCTGCTGCAGTCGCTTCGTAAACGGGCGAAAAATGAGGTGGCACGGTCTTCACTGGTTGAGGTTCACGCCCTTCTGGGTTTTCATCGTTTTTGTCTGATTTATCTTGCTCAATTGTGAGCATGGGTTTAAGTGTGACGGTAGCGTATGTTGCTGTCCCACTCAGAACCTCACGAACTAAGTTGTCACTTACATCAGGCGGGTTTTGTAGAACTGCTGGCGTAGTTGCATCAAGCCTCAAATCGGTTATCAGCGAGAAGAAGCGAAGTTTATCGCCTTCAATGACTACAAACTTGCCTGCCTTTATGTCTTCAATAGAGCAATCTTCTGTTAGTTTCATTTCCAATCCTTCCGTCAAAGAGCCTCTCGTGACAACTCCCAGAAGTTGCCTCATTTTTACTTCACCATTCTTTATTTTGCTGCACCAATAAAAGTGAAGCCAGACACTTTACAAACGAAAAGGCGTGTTAAAATTTTCAATGGCACATTCGGCTCAAATTCAAAGGAGGTGGAAACAGTGAAGCAAGAAGTGCCTACTTGGTTGGCGGTTTTGATTATTTTGGTGGTGCTGGTGGTAGTGGCGATTGCTTATGTTTACTTCACCAGACCTAAGCCTGTTGGTGAAGGCATATCACCAATTCACAGTCCCCAGCATGGACCTCCAATGCATCACAAAGCACCGTTCCCTCAACCTCAAAAGCCAGAGGCTAAACCACAACCTCAAACTCAACCTCAAGGTCAATGAGAAAGAATTTAGCAGGGCAAGTAGGTTTAATGGTTTAGCCTGCTTGCCCTTTTTTGTTTGTTAAGAGTTATACAGGCGAAGAATTTATGTGCTCCGTTTTGGATGTAATGGTGCAATTGCTAATTCCTTCAAAAAGTGCCTGAAGGGTCAGGCAGGGGGGTAATTGAGGGGAAATCGCTATACACTGACCGAACGGTTAATGTCCCGATGTTGATTGTCCCTTCATTATTCAATTCGTCCCTTGCTCTAACTGTTACTTGATAGGTGACATCTGTTCTACTTGAGTTCAAAGGAAGCAGGACTACCAAAGTTTTGGTGGCGGTCTTGACAGTTCGGTTTTCAGGGACTAATTGGACAGGGGCGAAACCTATTGGTGTAGGCGAAATGTTGACTTCGGCAAATTTCACTCCTGATGGGTCGCTGACATTCACAGTGATTTCCACTGAACCGCCGTTGAAAGGCAAAACGGTTCTTGAAAAGTTTACAGTTGCTGAAGGTGGCAAATTGTCTTCTATCACACCAACATCTCTTCTGCCATCACCGTTGCAGCCAAAGAGGGCAAAACTTAACATCGCTGCAAGCAAAATTTTCAGCCTCATTTTCCAATCCACCTTCCTTCACTTCAACTTGGTGCTGACTATGCTTTGGGCTATTCGCCCTTTTTCGTCACGAGCAGTGACTTTCACCAAATAAATTCCTGCAGGCAAATTTTGACCTGAAGAAACTGAGCCATCCCAAAGGATGCGATGAGTTCCAGAAGACCTAAAGGATTTGTCAAGGATGCGGACAATGCGACCAGTAAGGGTTTGAATGGCGACTTCTGTTTGTGCGGAATTAGTCAAGTTAAACTCAATTGCAACTGTTTTGCCACGCAGTGAGATGACTTTCAGGCCTTGAACTCTCAAGGGCTTATCAAAGATTCTTTCAGCAAGGATTTGTAAATGTCGCTCTTCGCCCGCTAATAGTCTCAGCCTGTAAGTTCCTGTTCGGAGCGAATGAGTTGTATTAGCAACAGGGTCAAAAAGCGTCAATGTCCAATTACGACTTAAAGTTGCTAAGTTATCGGAACTGATTGACACTTCTTCATCTTGCTCACTGCCGACCAAGACCAAAGACCATATAACTTTTTGGCTCTCAGGTTTAATAGAAACTCCAGTCCTTGTCCCATCAGTTCCTAACAGAGCCGTTCTTGTTGTCGCAACAGGATTTGGTGGCAATGATGCTTCTAAGATTTGACTGTTTACGCTCAAACCCAGCAGTAACTTGTCAGTTCCTTCCTTGCGTTGCACCTTTAGGCTAAACAACTGCAAATGGACTGATGGGTTCAGGCGATTTTCTTTTCGTGCATTTGAAACAGGAACTACCAAAGTGCATGGCTGAAAGGCAAAGATGAAGTAAGACGACCAAGGCTTGATTTCACCTTCAAAATCGCCCCTTGCCAATGTCGGGTCGTAAACGAACCTGTAAGCGCCGATAGAATCGTCCCAACGCCAAAGGAAAGGCACAACGAGATTGGATGCCTGAGAAAGTAGCAAGACTAAGTTTCCAGACTTCACCTTGAAGTTAGGTAAATACCAAGTGACTGGTGAGACGATGGGGAAACTGATGAGATTCCAACCAGGTTGCAAATTGAGTTCAAGGGTCTCTGTGGTTGAAAGTCCTGCAATACGAGGTCTTATGGTAATTGTTTGTCTGGGTTTAATGAACAAGCCGACACCTGGTTCAGTCCAAGGGGCATTTGGGTCAACCAAAACAAATTGCCTTAGGATTGGATCATAACGAGCAATTCGCCCTTGCAGAACTTGAGGGTCAACACCCAAGATTTCACTCAAAGACGGCGGTCTTTGACCTTCTGAAACAGTTGGGGGCAAGAAAGGCAAACCTAAACCACGAACCCGCTCGCTTGAGATTTGTCCCACATCGGGAAGCACAAGAATTCGGTAACTCTTTTGCCAATCGTCAGGCAACCTAATTCCGTTTCCAATCAAGTAAAAAGGCCAGACTCCGACATCAGAATTGTCAAATCTATGTCTAACTTCAGCCTCACCGTTGAAGTTCGTCGTGAAATCTTTAACTTCTGTTGAAAAACCACGCCTGAATATCAGTTTGACTTTTTGACCAGAAACTGGATTGTTGTGAGCGTCCAAAAGACGGACATGAATGGCTAAATCATCACCGACAAGTCTTATTAGTGGGTTTGTGATTGAATTTTGAAGTTCTCGCTCCTGTTGACTGTCAGTAAAGACAAGCCTTGCAGGAACGCCTGACTGGACAATAACATTAACAACTCTGGGCGGAAGGGAAGGGGCATTCAGGGAGGAGACTGTAAATGAAATTTGCCCCGCTCTTGTGCCGACAGGTTGAGTGATTCTAATTGAGCCATTGACTGAACCGTCTTCATCGGCAAGCTGATTTTGGCTTGAACTCAAATTGCCATCAATGACCATCAAAACTCTCGGTTCTCCTTCAATGGGAATCAGGCTGATTTGAAATTGAATAGGTGGGTCAGAGATAGCGATAGGGTTGCCTTTTGCATCTTTTAATGTCGCTTGTAGAACCAATGTGCTGTTAATGGGAATTCGCACATTGCCTTGTTCATCCATTGCCGGTGTAGTAGTAACTTCCAAGAGGGTTGGTTCTCCGACTCTAACTGTCAGTGTTTGTGATGCTACGAGGCTTGTGCCTACTGCTTCTGCCCTCACTGTTAAAACGCCGACTTTACCAGTAATGTTAATAGTTGCCGTCGCTCGTCCATTTTCGTCCGTTGGTCTTTCGGCATTTTCAATTGTTCCTATATCGCTCGGTAAAGCACTGAAGCGAATTATATGGTTTCTAATTGAGTTACCAGCAGCATCAAATAGGCTTGCTATCGCTGTCACTTGAGGTGGCTCTAAAGTTGATGACACTTCTGTTGGAATGAGGGTTAAAGTCAATCTTGCTGGAGGTCCTGAAACGACGCTAACGGGCAATTGGTAAACCTCGTTAGAAGTCAAAGTGCTTGACGCTGCCAAGATTTGAGCCATCGCATCGTATTCACCCACAAGGGCAGTCCGAGCATCAGCGATAATTGAGACATTGATCTGTCCATTGCTGACGACTGTTCCTGCTGCTGGCGATATGCCAAACCTAAATCCGTTATCTTGCTCTGTTGTTGGGTCATCTTTCGTTAAGAGTGCCCAGTCAAAATCTGGGGCATTGTCAACATTTCCAGTCACAAAGTCTCTAAGTTGCACTCTTACTTGCAAGGATGTAGGCTCATTCAAATCTGACCAATTGACACCAAACTCTGCCGACCTTTCTGAAAAATTCAAATAAGTCAGCGGACGGCGAACTGAACCGACATATAAGGCTTGCTCGTTAGCGCTTAACTTGACTAATGCATCAGCAGAACCATCAAGGTCTATGTCAATTTCAAGGTTCATTTCAATATTAGCCAATCTGGTTAGTGCCCGTCCAACGAATTCTAACCTGAAGAACAAAATACCTTGCTTGTCTTGGACCCAAATGCGACCAATGTTAATGGGAATTGAAGGCAGAGAGGGGACTTCACTTAGGGTGTTTTCGTTAATGTCAGAAATAAATAAAAGCCAATCCGCTAACCCAGGTTCAATGCCTTGGTTGGCTGGACTGGGAGTTAGTGGCAAGAACATTCTCGCTTGCGAGGGTTGGACTAATCTCAATCCAGTGGCAAACCTGAAAGGCAAAATTTGTTGTCTAAGGCTGCCTTCGTTCTCCAAAGTTCCAAACACAATTCCAATTTCTCCTGCCCTTAATGCATTTTCACCCGTTAAAGCAGTTGCTCCAAAATCTCTAAAGGAAGCGTCGGTGGTGATTTCTCTTATGCGCAAAGAGTATGAGCCCCTGCTTCGGCTCATTGCAGCATTGTCATCGGCAACAACTTGTAAGTAAACATCGTTTCCGTTACCTTTCACAATTGCGACAGGGTCACGACCAATGTAATTTGATGCGGAAAAAAGAACTTGGCTTGACGGTAGAGGCTGACCGTTGACATTTGTGATTTGCAGTTTGGCGTCAAGAGGTGAACCCCTTTGCCAAGCCCTAACTTCAAACCAGAAAGCCCTTCCTTCAGGTAAGTTGACGACAAACCAATCTTCGTCGCCACTTGCAAGGTAAGCCCTTTCGCTCAGAAAGTCGGCTGTTACGATTCTTCTTGAATTTTCTCGTATGTTGTTAGGTTCATAAGGGTCTTGAGGCGGAAATACAGACAGTGATACTGTGTTTGTGACTATTGTAGCAATGTCTCTGGCAGAAATTTGAGCAAATAAGTTTACATTCCCTTCAGATTCTGCAATTGCTTGAAAGCGAAAAACGACTGATTGACCTGCTGGGATGCTGGAACGGTTCCATCGGACTTGGCGGGTAACTCCGTCAAAAACTCCATCTTCAGGAAACATGGCAACAGGAGAGAGGATGGTGGGAATATTGGGGACAGAAACGATAACATTTGATGCATCAGCACTTCCTGAGTTAATAACCCTAATGGTAAACTCAACCAAATCACCAATAACAACTTCCGATGCTGAAACTTCCATATTTGAGCCAGTAAAGTCAGGGAAAGCAACAACTGGTGGTAGTGGAATTCTCCGAAGAGCTTCGTAAGCGTCAATGCGACCGCTTCCATACTCGTTGTCTTTGCCACGAGGACCTAAATCAACGGCTGTTTCCTCAAGGGCTTGCTTTAGAAAGTTAACATCAATTTCACCATAGCGCCTGTTTTTGATCGCTAAGGAAATCATCAAAGCAACCGTGCCAGCAACATGAGGACAAGCCATTGATGTTCCATCCATTCGCTGATAACCACCACCTGGAATAGCAGACAAAATGTCAACACCAGGAGCGCAAACATCAGGTTTTGTGATGTCTCTGTTCAGTTCCTGCCAAAAAACAGGCCCTCGGCTTGAGAAAACAGCGACTTGGTCATTGGGGTCTGTGGCTCCAACAGCGAAAGCCATAGGATAATCGCCTGGTGACCTTGTGGTGCGAGGGCTTGGACCTTCGTTACCGATCAGGAATGCAGGGAAAATTTTCGCTGCAATCCAAGCATTCAGGATGTTCACTATTACAGGTATCATTACCGGTGAAGTGCCACCAATAACTCCCCATGAATTGTTAACGACATCTGGGTTGTCATCAGTGTTAGGGTCGTCATCTGGGTCAAGCATCCACTGCATTGACCTAACTATCCATTCAAGAGTTGCAGCTCCCCTTTCATCAAAGGCTTTCGCAATTATAAGTGTAGTTCTCGGAGCAACACCGATGTGAGTTCCGCTGGCATTACCGCCAGCAATTGTTCCAGCGACATGAGTTCCGTGACCTTGGTCGTCGTAAGGTGTAGGTCTACCGTTAATTGCATCAAACCAGCCATTTCTTTGTCTTACCTTCCCTCTCAAATCTGGGTGGTCAGGGTCAATTCCAGTATCAATCACACCAACGACAACGCCTTCACCTTGGACTTGGAAAGTTTGCCATGCTTCTGGTATGCGAATTCTTTGCAAACCCCAAGTGAAATTTTGTTGGATAGTGATTCGTTGCGAAGGGATGGGTCGTGGTATACGGACAATTAGGTTAGGATAAATTGATGCGACTGCTGGATGTTTTTCAAGTTCTTCAAAAACTTTTTGTGTCCCCTCAACTGCAATTGCATTGACGATCCAAAAACGGTGGTAGCGGCGAACCTCTCCCTGTTGTTTCCTTGATTCAAGCAAAGGGATTAATTCACGCTGACTTTGCTCAGCAGTTTGCATCAATAATCGCTTAACAGCGGAGCGATTTCCGAAGACGGAAGAAAGGTTTGCTTTTGCTTTGAGAACGACTATTTTGGTTTCAAACTGAGGCGACTGGGATGCTACCAACTGCCAAGCCACTGTTATACCCACAACCACCAAAGCGCACAAAATTAATTTCCAGAGACGCATAAAATTGCACCTCCCAGCAAACAATCTCATTACACCAACATAATTTTTGTGCAAAAAGCGAAGGCTTCAAACTTCAAGGTTCAACCGCCTTTGTTTTTAGCACTTAAAAAGTGCCTTGTCAAGCAAACAAAGGCTCTTTAACTATCAGTTAGGGTTTAAGCAGTTGAAAGTAGGTTCGGATAAAATCCTCCTGACTTGAGGAATTTTACAAAGGTTTTTTCATGCAGACTGTCGTATGACTCTACAAGACAATTCCAACTTTGTAAGTCCTACCTTAAAATCAAAATAGCAAATTGGGTTAAGTTAATGCTTCAATTTTTCAGGAGGTGCTTTCATGAAACGAAGGGATTTCGTCACAATGGTCATTCGGATTATAGGGAATGCAGTTTTAGCAGAAGGAATGGTGAATGGAATGGAAGAGGCTAAGGCTCAAGATGAACAGTTGCTTGCTACTGCAAAGGAACGAATTGAGAGGCTGCGAAAAGGTGATATCACCTTCGTTGTCAGAACACCTGATGGCAAACCATCAAGAAACGCTCAGTTGACCTTGACGCAAACTCGTCACGCTTTTTTGTTTGGCTGCAACATTTTCCGATGGGGACGAATTCCTGATCCAAAGCGTGAAGAACTTTACCGTGAACGATTTGCTGCCATTTTCAACTTCGCTACTCTGCCTTTTTACTGGTCACCTTACGAATGGGTGCAAGGTAAGCCTAATCACGAATATATTGACAGGGTTGTTGAGTGGTGTCATCAGAGGGGGATAATTTGTAAAGGTCACCCTCTCGTTTGGGATCACCCAGCAAGTTCGCCTGACCATTGGCTTCCTGACAACCACTCCGAAATTGAAAAATTGTCAACGGGAAGAGTGAGGGAAATAGTGAAACGCTTTTTAGGTCGCATTGACATCTGGGATGTCGTCAATGAAGCCACTCATTTGTTGCCACGAAGCCCCAATAGAACGAAAATGGCTGCTTGGGCTATGGCAATCGGTCCAGTGAAATACACTGCTTTGCACTTGAAAGTTGCTCGTGAAGCAAATCCAAAAGCAATTTTGCTCGTCAACGATTACCGAACTGATGAAGCCTATCTTAAACTCCTTGAGCAACTTAGAGACGAAAACAGTCGTTGGCTTTTTGATGTTGTCGGGATTCAAAGCCACATGCACTATGGTGTCTGGAAAGTGAAGCAAACATGGGAAGTTTGCGAACGGTTCGCTCAACTTGGTTTGCCTTTGCACTTCACTGAAACGACGATCCTAAGTAGCACACCAGTAGGTTCTGGAAAGTGGGGAGATACAACCCCTGAAGGCGAAGAAAGACAGGCAGAAGAGACAGTTCAGTTTTACATGCTCTTGTTTTCCCATCCCTCAGTTGAAGCAATCACTTGGTGGGATTTTTCTGATGACGGCGCATGGATGGAAGCACCTGCAGGTTGGCTTAGGCGGGATATGTCGCCCAAACCTGTTTACGAGCGGATGATGGAACTCATCAAAGGCGAATGGTGGACAAAAGCGAAGGGCATAACCGATAAAGAAGGCAAATGGCAAACAAGAGCCTTCTATGGCGAACATGAACTAAAAATCCGAACCCAAGACGGTCGTGAGGTCAAGCAAAAAGTGATTATCCGAAAGGACACAAAAAAGCAAATTGAAATTCGCTTGCCGAGATAAATGAAAAGCAAGGAAAGAACCAGTTAGGCTTTCTGGAGAAGGACTAATCCTGACCGCTCAATCATCGATTGGTAGAGGTGCAAACTTATTCAATTGGAGATTGAAGTTGACAATGAACCCAAGAGTTGCTGAGCAATAAAACTTAAAACTTGTGAAAAGACGAGGAGGGAGTGAAAATGTGGCTGACTTTGAATCCGCAAAAACATCGCATCTTTTGTTACGAAGCAGATTTGAAGGTTAGATTGGTTGAGTCTATAGCAGAACATAAAAGTTCAGTGACATCGGTTGCCTTTTCTCCCAACGGCAAAATTCTTTCATCTGCAAGCCGTGATGGATTTGTCCGATTTTGGGATTTGCCAGAATTTCATCAAGCCCTCGCTGTCAAATTGGATAGCCCAGCCTTATCAATTTCCTTTTCACCTGAAGGTAAAAGACTGGCTATTGGAAGTTATGGTGGCTTAGTCAGTTTCTGTCACATCAGCGACCAAAAAATTGATAAGGTCATTCAAATTGGTCAGGAAGTTATCCAAGCAGTTGCTTTCTCTCCCGATGGAAAATTTTTAGCGATAGGTAGCGGAGTTTGGAGTGAAGTTGAAAGAAGATTTGCGACAGGAAGCGTTAAGATTTGGCATACAGAAACAGAAAATTTTGTCAACGATTGGAAGGAATTTGATGCGCCAGTCAACTCCATCGCTTTTTCGCCTGACGGTTCTCTGTTGGCTGCAAGCAGTTGGGATGGACTAGTTAAAGTTTGGCGAGTAAACGAAGGTTCATGCCAATATGCTGTAAGGGCTTACATGGGTTGGACTTGTTGCGTTGCCTTCTCCTTTGACAGCGAATTGTTGGCGGCTTCAGGTTTCTCTTATCAGCCTATGGGAAGTTGGTGGGAGACTCCGATCCTGATTTGGAAGGCAAAAGACGGCGTGCTCTTAACTTCTTTGAAAGTTGGTAATCTTGGGCTTATCAGCGGTCATCACAGTCCTGTAAATGCTGTCGCCTTTTCGCCTGACGGTCAATTCGTTGCTTCAGGGGGTAACGACAAAACTGTCAAGATTTGGAGCGTTAGCGGTCGTTTGCTTTGTTCCCTTGAAGGTCATATAGGTTTAGTGAATTCAGTCGCCTTTTCTCCCGATTGTCAAATCTTGGCTTCTGGTGATTCAAATGGAGCGATTTTTATCTGGTCTTTTCAGTCCGTTGCAGGTTAAATCACCCTAAACTGCCTAACTCTCATTGGGAGAATAGGCTACTTGGCTATTTGGTTGTCCTGCGGTGGGTTAGGTGATGTGCTCTCAAGCAACTTCATTCAACGAAGCGATAGCCGATGCCACGAACTGTCAAAATTCTTTTTGGGTTTTTGGGGTCAGGTTCAATTTTTTCTCTCAGCCAGTGAATATGGACATCAACGGTATGCTGGTCAATGAATTCTTTTTGACCCCAAGCAATTTCAAGCAACTGCTCCCTTGACAGAACACGACCTTTATTGAGCACTAACACTTTCAACAAGGCGAATTCTCTTGGCGCTAAAGGAAGTTCCTTTCCCTCCAATTCAACACGATGCTCAGCGACATAGATTGTCAAATTTCCGCTTTTCAGAACTTCTGATTCTTCACTAACGGCAACCATTTTCGCCCTTCTCAGGATTGCCCTTATGCGTGCAATCAATTCACGCATGGAGAAGGGTTTGACTACATAATCGTCGGCTCCCAATTCCAGCCCGAGCACTTTATCGTGTTCTTCACTGCGAGCGGTCAAGATGAGGATAGGCACTTTTGATTTCGCTCTCAATGTTCGGCAAACCTCCCAACCATCAAGTTTTGGAAGCATGAGATCAAGAATGACCAAGTCTGGTTTTTCAGTCAAAGCAAGCCTAAGCCCTTCCTGACCATCATGAACGATGCGAGTTTGAAAGCCCTCTTGCTTAAGTGCATAAGCAATGGCTTGAGCCAAAGGCAATTCATCTTCAATGATTAGGATGCGTTCGTTCATTGCGAACTCACTCCCACAATTGTTTAACGATTTGACCAACCAAATTTTCTATCTTGTCACGAACTTCTCGGAACACACTCAATCCTTCATTTTCATCTCCTTCTGCTTTTGCTGGATCAGGCAAATTCCAGTGAACTTTCGGGACAGGCAAAGGCAATTGAGCACATTCTTCATCAGCCTCACCGCAAACAGTGACGATCAAGTCAACAGTTTTGGCAAACTCCAAATCCAAAGGTTTGGGACGATGATGGGATATGTCAATCCCCTTTTCAGCCATAACGGCAACGGCTAAGGGGTGAACAGCATCCTTAGGATGAGTTCCTGCACTGAAGGCTTCTAAGCCCATAGCCTTTGCGAAACCTTCAGCCATTTGGCTTCGAGCAGAATTGCCAGTGCAAACGAACAAAACCCTTTTAGCCATCTTCATTCACCTCGTTTTGCAATTTTACAGTGTCGTCATTTGGATAGCAATTGTCCTTAACGATTTCTTAAAACACCTTTGATACATCTTTGAGGCTGTTCGGACAGAATGAAAAGCGGAAAAACTTAAAATCAAGGAGGATGATGCATGATGTCAAGGTCGTGGCGCAACTTAATTGGCACGGTTTTGTTAGTTTCCGTCGCCGCTTTGACTATTTTCACCATTTCGGTTGTTAGTCCAATTCAACTTTCTGGCACCATTAAAATTGATGGCTCATCAACCGTTTATCCTATCACTGAAGCGGTTGCCGAGGAATTTCAAAAGCGTCATCCCCGTGTCAAAGTCACTGTTGGCATCTCGGGCACAGGTGGTGGATTCAAGAAATTTGGTCGTGGCGAGACAGACATTAGTAACGCTTCTCGTCCAATAAAATCCTCCGAAGACGAAGAATGCCGCAAAAATGGTATTGCCTACATTGAATTGCCAGTCGCCTACGATGCACTCGCTGTAGTTGTCCATCCGTCTAATGACTGGTGTGATTACCTAACTGTTGAGGAACTCAAGAAAATTTGGGAACCTGCCGCTCAAGGCAAAATCAACAATTGGTCTCAAATCCGCCCCAATTTTCCCAATAGACCACTGAAACTCTTCGGTCCAGGAACAGACAGCGGAACCTTTGACTACTTCACTGAGGCTGTTGTCGGCAAATCAGGTGCGAGCAGAGGTGACTACACAGCAAGCGAAGATGATAATGTTTTGGTTCACGGTGTTGCTTCTGACCCTAATGCTTTGGGCTATTTCGGCTTAGCCTATTACGAAGAGAACGAGAAAAGGCTTAAGGCTGTAGCAATTCAACATCCAGATTATAATGGTGGCAAACCATGTTTGCCTTCCGCAAAAGCAGTGATTGAAGGGCGATATTACCTTTCCCGACCACTTTTCATCTATGTCAACCGAGAAGCATCTGAAAGACCTGAAGTTCGCGAATTTGTAGAGTTTTACCTTCAAAATGCAGCCAAACTGTCCAGAGAAGTCGGTTATGTGCCCTTGCCAAAGCGAGTTTATGAGTTAGCGATGGAAAGGTTCAAAAAGCGAGTTACTGGCTCTGTGTTTGGAGCAAAGGGTCCGCAAGTTGGAGTGACCATTCAGGAATTGCTTGAACTTGAGGCAAAGAAAACTAAGTGAGACTCCCAAAAATAGGCCCCAAGGTGCCACCGTGCCGCCTCCCGCCCTGCCGCTTTGCGGGCTGCCAGCGAAAACTGGCAGCCTTTATTTTTTTCTCGCTCTTTGCTGCAAATGTTGTTGGTGACCATTTTTTCTGACCATGCTACTGGCTTTAGCCTGTAGTCGCTTGCTAAAATCGCCTTTGCACGATGAAACGGATGACAGTCTCAAGCAAAGAAAGGGTTTTAAGAGAATGAAGATTTTCGGACATGACCAGTTTCAACTCTGTCAATGCCCTTTCAGCGAAGTTACAGGCTATCATTCTTGCCCGCTCCAAAATTCCTTCGGCTTTGATGAAATCTGCCAACTCGCTGACATCTTTTGGCGTGATGGCTTGTTCGGAGATTTTTTGCGTCCAAACCTTTCTTTCCTTTTCGGACAAAGCGTCAAGGGCAAATCGGACAGGCAAGGTGATTTTGCCTTCAAGCAAATCGCTTCCGACAGGCTTCCCAACT
>JANXCD010000001.1 GCA_025060305.1 Armatimonadota bacterium
GTAAAAAGCGAAAGTCGCTGCAAGGGAGCGTGAAATGAAGCAAAACATGGGGTCAGCCCAAATCGTTCCCATCGTCGGTATGTTTTTGCCTTGAGCGTATCGGACGAGGCTGAAAGGAGTTTGCCAAGGGCTTGCCCAAACTTCAAAGCCTTTGCCCTTAAACCAATCCAAAGCAGGATACTTTTCAAACGGCTCATAAAACCAATAGTTGAGCACGACATCTTTTGGTATCAGGTCAATCGCTTTTGCAGTATTTTGTGGCGGACCGCCGTTTGCAGGTCCGATGGGAGCACCGATTTCTTTCTCCCAATCAGGCGAAAGAAGCATGTCGTGCCAAATCACCATCTTGACACCACGCCCTTTGAGAAATTCATTGACCTTTGCTATGTGTTTGGCGAGAAGTTGAGCGCTATCGTAACCTTGTTTTGACAGCCACTCAAAAAGTTCCCACGCCTCGTCCATGCCACAGTGAAACCATTTGACTGGTCCGTAAATTTCAAGCATCTCGGTCAGGATGGGAAAAACAAATCGTTCGTAAACTTCGTCGTTTTGAACCATGATGCCACCATGCTGCGTGTATGGAGGTTTGTCGTAGGCTCGTTCAAGGTGACCGAGCAAGTTGAGATAGCCGATAGGCTCAAGACCGAAAAAGCGAGCGTAGTCAATCACCGACTTCGCTTGCGACTTGCTGAAGCGGGCATAACGGGCAATAGTCGGTTCAAAATCCAAAACGACCTGCGGTCCAAACTCAATGGCGATATATCGGATTTTGAGACGAGCCAAAAGTTCAACGGCGATTTTGTAAGACTCAATGCTTGGAGCCCAAGCACCTTGAATCATGAAAGCACGAAAGTTGCTTTTGGGGTAATCGTGAATTTTGACGCCTGCAACTTCCCAACCTTTTGAAGTTCGCTTGACCGTCGGATGAGAAAGCAACTGCAAAAAGGAATGGACAGCCCAAAACGCACCTTGCAAATCGTGAGCACGCAAAATCACTTTGTTGGCGGAAGTTTCAACGATGTATTCTTCTTCCTTGCTGAGGTTGCGGTTGTCAAGTTCAAGGACGATTGTAGTCAATCCCTTTTCGGCAATTGCTTTGTCGCCGAAAAGTTTGGTCAGTTCGCTTTTGAGCAAATTCGCTGTCGCATCAAGTTCCTTTGGCGCTTCAACTCTGATTGGCAATCTCAAAATCCATTTGGGCAACCTTTGCAAATTTCTCGGTGGCGGGAAAATTAGAGGTAAATTCTCGTCGCTTTGGTAGGTGACGACACTTGCTTTTCCTTCTTGCGCAAGGCAAAAACTTTTGACATTCAAAGCCGAAAGTGTGAAAAGAAACATCAAAGCCACCTCCAATCGCATTCCAGTCACCTCCACTACGAAACAACACCAACTGCATAAGTCCTCAGTCGTTTAACGGAAAGCAAGGTCTAAAGCCGTAGCAAAGAAAAGCAAAACGCTCACGATGCCATTGACCGTGAAAAACGCCGTGTTGACTTTTTGAGGGTTGCCAGGTTCAGCAATTGAATGTTCGTAAGCGATGAAGCCTACAATGAAAAGCCAAGCCAACCAAAAAATCGCACTCAATTCGGACACCCAACCGAAAGAAGCCAAAGCCAACAAAAAAACAGCGTGGAAAAGTCTTGATAACCAAATTGCTTTTTTAGCGCCATATCGCACTACAAGGGAACGAAGTCCAATGCGACGGTCAAATTCTTCGTCAAGGGTGGCGTAAATTATGTCAAAGCCAGCAACCCAAAAAGTTACAGCAACCATAAGCAAGATTGGTGGCAATTCAATCGTCCCTTTGAGAGCAATCCAAGCACCAACGGGAGCAACACCCAACGCCGAGCCAAGCCACAAATGAGACCAATCAGTAAACCTTTTGGTGTAGGAGTAGCCAAAAAGCCAAGCAATTGTCGGTAAAGAAAGCCAAAAAGCAAGCCAGTTGAGTTGATAGGCAGCAAAAACAAAAACCGATGCGGAAACGATAACAAAAACCCATGCTTGCCTTAAGGTCAATTTGCCCGTCGGCAACTCACGATTTTTCGTTCTTGGGTTGAGTTTGTCAAACTTCAAGTCCACAATCCTGTTGAAACCCATCGCCGCCGACCGAGCAGCAATGACAGCAATGACAATCCAAAACAACGACCTAAGCGGCGGGACACCACCAGCACAAACCCAAGCCGATGTCAAAGCAAAAGGTAAAGCAAAAACAGCATGCTCAAATTTGACGAAAGACAAGTATGTGCGAATCCGCTCAACCATAATTTTGTTCACTCCAAGCCTATATGAAGGCTCTTTTTCGGCTATGCCCTACAAAAGTTTGAAGCAAAGCAAGTCTTTTGGCTTAGAGTTCAAAGGGTTAATTTTTCAGCCAAGCAGTAGCCTGACCCTTTGACAGAGTTAGCAGCATGATGGATTTGTGTCGCTACCTTGACTTAGCATTAAAATTGTGAAAGATAAAAGAGTGCTTGGCGAGGTGAAAGAAAATGAAAGTTGATGTCCGATATGGACGAACGCACCTTGAAGTAGAAGTGCCAGAGGAAAACTTGATGGCTGTCTGTCGCCTTCAGCCTGTTCCACCTATTGATGACCCCAAAAGCGCAATTGAAAGTTCCCTTGACAACCCCATCGGGACTCCCCCGATTCGTGAATTGGCTAAGGGAAAAGAGAGGGCTTGTATCGTCATTTGCGATATAACTCGCCCTGTCCCAAACCCAATCATCTTGCCACCTTTGCTTCGCCGTTTGGAAGAGGCTGGCATAAAGCGGGATAAAATAACCGTGCTAATTGCCACTGGAACTCACCGACCAAACTTGGGTGACGAGTTGATTGAGATGGTAAGCGAATTTGTAGTTGAAAGCTACCGTGTTGAAAACCATGTTGCTACTGACATAGAAAGTCATGCTGATTTGGGTTGGACGAGCACTAAGATGCCAATTCTTATTGACAGCCGCTATGTTGAAGCAGATTTGAAAATCGTTGTAGGTTTGATTGAACCCCATTTGATGGCAGGCTATTCAGGTGGGCGAAAAATCATCTGTCCTGGGATTATCGCAATGCCATGCATGAAAGTTTTTCACGGTGCCGAGTTCATGGGTCACCCTAAATCAGTGACTGGCATCCTTGATGGTAACCCTGTGCACTTGACAGCAATGGAGGTCGCTAACAAAGTAGGTTGCAATTTTGCTGTCCATGTCACCCTTGACGAGCAACGGAGAATTACAGGCGTTTTCGCTGGCGATGTCTATGAGACTTTCCTTGCAGGAGTTCAACTCGTTGATAAAGTTGCTAAAGTTCCGATTCCTGAACCTGCCGACATCGTGATAACTTCAAGTGCTGGCTACCCGCTTGATACTACTTTCTACCAAGCCATCAAAGGCTTGGTGGGCGTTATGCCGATACTTAAACGAGGTAGCACCGTCATCTTGGCTGCTTCGCTTTTGGAAGGGCTCGGACTTCCTCGTTTCCGAGAGATTTACACTGAGTTCCGAACTTGGGATGAATTCAAGCGACTTATCTACTCGCCCAACTATTTCCGTGAAGACCAGTGGATGGTGCAGGAGCAAATGAAAGTAGCCGAAATCGCTGACATTTGGGTTTATAGTGACGGCGTCCCAAAAGAGGAACTTGAACTTGTCAAAGTTAAGCCAATAACATCTTTGCAAGAAGGCTTAGAACAAGCACTCAAAAAACACAGTCCAAAAGCGAAAGTGGTCGTTGTCCCTGAAGGTCCGTATGTTATGCCCATCGTCAGTCAAGGAATTAACTAAAAGTGCTACAAATTTATCGCCAAATAATTTCGTCATCAACCACTGGCTAAAGCCAATGGCACGGCTAACCGAGCACTAACAAAATTTGTAGTAAAGAGCGAAACATTGATATTGACATCGCAAAAATTGTGATTTAAGATTAGCAATCAGAGCCTTCAGACGCTTCTTCAGCGATCTAAAGGCGAAAATCCTTTCAAAAGGAGGTAGATTTTTATGAAGTGCGCTATTGTCAAGCACAACCTTTGTCGTCTCAATCGTGGCTTTACGCTCATTGAGTTGTTGGTTGTGATTGCTATCATAGCAATTTTGGCGGCGATTTTGTTCCCTGTATTCGCTCAAGCGAGGGAAAAGGCTCGTACTGCATCGTGCACCAATAACATGCGCAACATCACGATGGCGGCTGCCCAATATTTTCAGGACTATGACGAGCGATTTATGGGGGCAAGATATAGGTTTCCTGGTGGTGTCATGTATGCGACATGGCGACGAGTCATTGACCCATACTCCAAAAATGAGCAGATTTTCCGTTGCCCTTCTAACACCCACTTGTTTGAAGAAAGCGACGGCAGAAACCCAGGGCGTGAAGATGTAACAGGTAACTATGCTGTTTCGGCATGGATGTTTTGTTCTATTGAGTGTGACCCTGCAAGAAATGCCCGTGTTTCGGCTCTACTTAAGGGACACATGATGGGAAGTGGTAGTCTTTGGACTGACCCTAATTGTGCTGCTATTAGACCGTCAGGACCAACTGAACTTGTTGTATTTACAGAAGTGGGCGTAGGTTGTTACCATGTTGACTTTAGCGGACATTTTTGGTGTGGCGGTCACAATTCTTGGTTCGCTACTCGTCCCTTCTCAGGTCACACAAAAGGTGCTATATTCGGATTTGCAGACCACCATGTCAAGTGGATGAAATGGATGAGAACCTTTAATCCCAAGTTCCTATATCCAGGTGACTGTTGCGATTGCAATCGGGCATTAAGTTTAAGTCGGGGTCAGGCAGAAAACGGTCCTTTCCATCCTTCTGTTATGGATGCTATCAACTGAAGAAGTCTATGGGGTTGGGGTGTTATGCCCCAATCCCTCTGCTTTCTCAAAAGGGGGTTACCCTGTTTTGAGACCTTGGATAGTCTTGCTTTTGTTACTAATCCCCATGATTTTGTTAGGATGGTGGACATCTTCCCGATCTAAGGAAAAAGACAGTTTCTACTCATCAGTTAGCCCTTCCCAGTCATACAAGCCCATGCCCTCAACTTCTGCTTCATCCAAAACTGCTCCTTCCCCTTTTTTGCTACCTGGCGAGGAGAAATTGCCTCGCTCTTTGGCTATTCGTCGGTTCGGTAAGACTGGTGCATCATTCAGATTGAAAGCCTTTTATCCCTACCATCGTGGTCATGAAGAATTTGCTCGTTATTTCTCTTCCTTGCCAGATCGTTTTCAAGATTTAGAAGTCGTGTGCATTGATTTTGCTACGAAACTTGGCAATGTCCTCTTCCGTCAAGAAGGGCTTTCCTGCGGAGCCGTGATAGTTGAGCGAAAAACAGAAAAAGGTTACCAACGAGTCCGACTTTTTTCTGGTCCTATGAGCGGGAGCGTATGTGGCGATGGTGAGTGGGGAAAACAAGACTTAGAAAACCTTCTCCGCCAACTCACGCAGAAAGAGGAACACTAACCGCCGTAACTTTCTGTCCCAAATTTTTCAACACAACAATCATTATGCTTGCGTCAAATTTTCCTTTTGGTGAAGGCTTATGTTTAAGAGCCGATGGAGCAAACTTTTGGAAGGGCTGAAGAATGCTCCTGATTACCGCAATCAAATTGTTACTATTTTGTCTATGCCATCTCGTGAACCTGTTTTCGCTGAATTGGAAGAACCTTTGCACCCAAAACTTCAGGAAGCATTGGCACGAATTGGGATTGAGCGATTTTACAAGCACCAAGCGGAAGCGTGCGATGCTGCAAGGCAAAGCGAAAATGTTGCTGTGTTCACTCCGACTGCTTCAGGCAAAACTTTGTGCTACAACTTGCCTGTCCTTGACACTTTGCTGAAAGAACCGAAGGCTCGTGCCTTTTACCTATTCCCGACAAAAGCGCTCGCTCAAGACCAGTTGCGGAAATTGCAAGATTTTGATTTAACAAAAGAGTTGATAGCATCAACTTACGATGGTGACACACCAACGGACATACGCAGGTTAGTGAGAGAACATTCCCGAATTGTCTTAACGAACCCTGACATGCTCCATGTAGGGATTTTGCCCAACCACACAACTTGGGCACATTTCTTTCGCAACCTTCGTTTCGTCGTCATTGACGAACTTCATGCATATCGTGGCATCTTTGGCATCCACTTCGCCTATATTATTCGCAGGCTAAGGCGAATTTGTAAACTTTACGGCAGTGAGCCCGTTTTTATTTGCACATCGGCGACTTTGGGCAATCCTGAAGAGGCGCTGAGTAATTTGATTGGCTTAACTTTCCGAATAGTCTCAGGCGATGCTTCACCGATGCCAGCAAAAACCATCGTTTTTTGGAATCCGCCTTTCCTTAACCTTGAAGCGAGCATCAGGGCACGAACAAGCACGGAAGTTGTGAAATTGATGGTCAAATTGCTGAGTGAAGAAATCCGAACGATCGTTTTCACGAAGTCACGAATGAGCACAGAGTTGCTTTTGCGTTATGTCCGTGACCAACTTTCTCACGAGTGGCTTGACAGTTTGCGTGACAAGGTGATGAGTTACCGTGCTGGCTATTTGCCTGAAGAGCGAAGAGAAATTGAGCGCAAATTATTTGATGGCGAACTTTTGGGCATTATTGCGACGAGCGCTTTGGAGTTAGGCATTGATGTTGGCGAACTTGAAGCAGCGATCTTGGTCGGCTATCCTGGCACAATCGCCAGCACTTGGCAAAGGGCAGGAAGGGCTGGAAGGCATAAAGAAGGTTTGGTCATTATGGTAGCAACAGCAAACCCTGTTGACCAACATATTGTCCACAACCCTGAATTTTTGCTTCGCAGCGTTGAGCCTATTGCAGTTTCACTCAGAAACCCTTACATTGCAGCGATGCATTTGATGTGCGCTGCGTACGAACTTCCGCTCAGCGGTTCTGACCGTGAGTTTTTCGGCGAACTTTTTGACCCTTTGATTAAGCGCTTGGAAGAGCAAGGGATTGTCAGCAAGGGCGAAAGGAAGTTTTGGCTGATGCCATACCGACCTCACGATGATGTCAACATCCGTTCAGTTACAGCCGATGAATTTCAAATCCTCAACCGCTCAAATGGTTTATCGCTTGGGACAGCAGAAAGGTGGCGAGTTTTCAGGTCACTTTACCCTGGCGCAATTTACTTGCACATGGGCGAAACTTATTTCGCTGAAGCAATTGACTTGCAAAAGAAAATCGTTTATGTCTATCCAACGGTCACTGACTACTACACTGTGCCGATAGAACAAAAGGAAAATGAAGTGCTTTCAGTTTGGAAACAAAAACCGCTCAAGTTTGGGAGGGCATACTTGGGCGAATTGAAAGTTCGTGAGCAAGTCATCGGCTTCAAGCGATTAAGGCTTTTCACTGATGAAGTCCTTTCGGCAGAAATCCTTGATTTGCCACCAGAAGAGTATGAGACTGTTGGGCTTTGGTTTTGTGTTGACGACGATTTAGTAGCCAAACTTGAAGAAAATGAGTTTCACTTGATGGGTTCGCTTCACGCAAGCGAGCACGCAGCAATTGCCCTTTTGCCTTTAGTCATTTCCGCTGAACCTGATGATGTTGCCGGGATTTCCTACTCGCCTTGGCATCCAGATACTCTTCAACCTACAGTTTTCATTTACGACAGTTATCCTGGCGGAGTGGGCTTTTCCGAGTTAGCCTTTGAGCGCCTTGAAGAATTGCTCAGTCAGACTTTAGAAATGATTGCCAACTGCCCTTGCAAAGCGGGTTGCCCATCTTGTATTCAATCTCCAAGATGCGGTAGCGAAAACCAACCCCTTGATAAATGGGGAGCAGCGTTTTTGCTGGCGAAGTTATTAGGGAAACAGATAACTGAAGTTTGCACAGGGGACAAAAATTTGCCAAAGCGGTAATGGTCTCTGATACTTTCACGAACGCCATCGTTAGATGACAACATTTCTATGCTGAATAAAACTCAGAACTCAGCATGAGCCTGAAGAAAGAAAATTCAAAACTCATATAACTCAATTTCTGTCAAACTTGAAAACTCCAAACTTACATGTCACTCTCTTACGAGACAATGCATTGAGTTCGGAGGTGAACAAGAGTGAGACAAGAGATACCTTTGCTCTTGGTTGAAACAGTTTTGTTTCCGGGCTCTAAATTGCCATTGACGATTTTTGATGAAAAGGATAAAAGGTTGCTTGAAGACTGCTTGATTGGTGACAGGATTGTCGGCGTTATTTTGTTCAGACGACGGTTGCCCTTTGACCGAAACAGATTTTGCGATGTTGGAACAATTGCTCGTGTCATTCACGCCGAAATCACTCAAGAAAACCAAATAGCCATAGTGCTCAGAGGAGAGCAAAGGTTTAGGCTTATAGAGGTCGTCCAAAGCGAGCCATATTGGGTTGGTCGCATTGAGATTTTGCCAAACAGATTTTCCTTAATCTCGCCACAACTAACTCATCTGGCAAATCGGCTTTCAGCGATGCTTTACAGATACATTGAACTGAGAGAAATTGCTGATAAACTTGCCCTTGCTGACATGATGCTTCCAACTGACCTTCTAACATTGGGCTACCGAATTGGCTCTCTTCTTGATGTGCCTTTGCAGGAGAAGCAAGAACTTCTTGAAACTGAAGATGTCAACGAGTTGCTTTTGCGTGAATTGGAAATTTTGAACCGAGAGATAAAGCGGCTTCAAGAATCCGCCTTTTGGCAGCAATTCGTCAAGCGAATTACTCTCAAGCGGGCTTTGTCTATGGAAAGAGCCGTTTGGAATTAAAGCCTATTTGTGAGGGAGAGATTTCATGTTGCTGAGGATTTATGCTGACGGTTCATCAATTGGCAACCCAGGACCAGCAGGAGTAGGGGTTGTCGTCTTTGATGAGAGCGGAAAAATTTTGGTCACCCATAGTTTGTCTTTGCCCTTTGCCACCAACAATGAAGCGGAATACATTGCAGTTATTGAAGCCCTTAAACTCGCCCAAAAATTTGCACCTGACGAAGTGATTTTGTTCGTTGATAGTGAGTTGGTAGCCCAGCAACTGAAAGGCAAATATAAGGTTAAGTCGCCCAAACTTCAAAGGCTACATGAAGAGGTTTTGAGTTTGGCTCGCAAGTTTCGTCGGTTCAGTGTAACCTATATCCCACGAGAATCAAACTCGCTTGCCAACAAACTTGCACAAGAGGCATCTTCGGCTGCAAGTTCATTGAGCCTGTGAAGGAAACTAAAAAGCGTGAAAGTTTCACCTTCAATTCTGTCTGCGGATTTTAGGCGATTTGGAGAAATTGTCCGAAAAATTGAAGCCAGCAGAGCCGATTGGATGCACTTTGACATCATTCTGAAGCAACCTATCACTTGAATCGCACTATTAACGCAATAGAGGAGGCAGAAGCGATGGCAGGTGTCGCCCTAAACCCTTCTACTCCAGTAGAGTTTGGTCAAGCCAATTTTGTGCCTGCTTGATTTGGTTTTGGTCAGTAGTTAGTAACGAACAAAACGATCTGCAAATTCATTCGGCGAAAATTTAAGAGCGGGAACATTTTCATCAGGGAACTTGAGTTAAAACAATATCTGTCAAATGACGATACAAGTCTGATGGGTCAGTAAAGAGCAAGTAAGCGTCAATGGATTTGTCATGGCGCTCAACTTGCAAACTCACTTCATTCCAACCTTGCTTCATAGTAACTTGGACATAATGGCTTGCAGGTCCTTGCTGTCCTGGTTTGACGAAATAATCAGGTTGATGGGTGTTTAAGACTTCGGCATCATTGAACTCAAGTTTGAATTTGGCATTGCATGGAAACCCGAGAGTGACTTTTTGGTGTTTTGGAGCCCAAACCCAAATTTTTGCTTCAACTTTTCCAGGTTTTCCACCCAGCCATCGTTCCAAAGGCAATTGGCTTTCAGGCAACCATTCTGTTTGCCAATCTCCACCATTGCGCCGAACGAACCATCGTCGCTCACCGATAAGCGTTACTGGCACAGCAAATTCCGAAGGTCGTTCTTGCACTCTGACTTGACACCAAAGGGTTTGAGTTTGTGGCAATCTAACTGGAGCAAAAATGTTGGCGTTTATGCCTACAACTCCTTTTGCTGGCAAAGTCACTGACGACCTCATAGGTTCAACTCGCCAATCGCTTGGGACATCCCAAACAAGCGATACAGTCAAGGAGATAGGTTCTCGGTTTCGCAGCCAAATCGTCATTGCTTTCGCTGCTTCAGGGTTGATAGTTGGCAAGCCTTTGTAATCCACGCTGACTTTCACCGCATTCAAAGCAAAATCAACTCGCCAAGGTTGATTGTTGCGCTCCCAAAGTTCGTAAATGGTGTCATCAGGTTTGAGCCAATCATCAGGCAAATCCTTCAAGTCTGTTGGGGCATCAGTAATGTGGACAGGAGAGCCATGCCAAGCCAAAATCCTTTGAGCAGCAGCCACAACTTCATCAGTCAGAACCCTCACATCTGGCAAAGGGATAATGTTTCTAATTCCGCCCCAACTTAGGTTGGTCGCAATCGTTTCGCCTAACGGCTCAGCCCACTTCTTTGGAACTTCGCCCAGCAAAACGCCCATGACTGAACCAGCAGTTGCGCCAGTGCAATCAGTGTCTTGACCGCAGTTGACGGCAGTCGTGATTGCTTTTCCGAAATCACCATCGCTTGCCAACAATCCCAAAACAGTAAACGCCAAATTTTGCGGTGCATGAGTCGGTTCATGATGCCAATACTTTTCGGCGATTTTCTCACGAACTTTCAACCAATCCTTTAACTCTTTCCACCATTTTCTTGTATCGTTGATGGCTTTTGCAATTAGACAATCTTGCGGTATGAAGGCTAAAGCCAAGTCTAAGGCTTCATCTAAATCATGTTTGACGAAGACGATGCTTTCCAAAGCAGCGTTGAACATTTCGCCCCAAACCCCTTCACCCCCTGCATGGTCAACGATTGCATCTTCAAAAGCAAAACGAACGGCAAGTCTGGGCGATGCAGGAGCAAGGCAAGCCCAAATTTCCGAGCGAATCGGTGAGCCCATGCAATCGTTCCAAAAGTCGTTATCGTAAATGCCAGAAAGTGGCGGAAGCAATCCCCAACGCAAGTTCCTTTTTGCAATGCCATATTCGCACCAATTGTAACCGATATGGGTAAGCCACGCTTGAGCCAAAACATTTGCGCTAATTTGCCAATTTTTTCGCTTGACCGCATCAAGCCAAACAAGTTGCATCTCTAAATCATCGTTGGGTATTCCGCCTTCTTGCAGTTTCGGATACCAGTCAAAGTTGTGCGGACCTGGTTGACCTTCAACAGGTGCACCCAAAGTGCCACCAGCATTTTTGCCCATCCAACACGCATAAGTTCGCTTCCAAACCTCCTCTCGGTTCAACACTGCCATCTTTTTCTCCCCCTTGATTAGGTTTAGTTTCGTTTTCTTGCTCAAAAGCAACTTTTAAGTTTATCGTGAATTCATGCAATCCGTTTGATTGGAAAAACATCGCTTTTTTGACACTCCGATTTCTTTGTTAGGCATTAGCACAAACTTGTAAATTTCCTTCACGGTTATCCGAAAGCCAACACTACACTGCACTATGTTCAATTTGGCTCAAGGTTAAGAAGTGAAATTGATTGTCTATCAGAAAAAAACGGGTGGAATTCGCTTGCAAGTTTTTCGTGCAGGTTTCAACTGCCACACGAGTTTTCTCAAAGTCGCTTGAAACTAAGACTGGTATGATGTTTGCCTTCTCATTCCTCTGTTTCTTTTGCTTCCTTAACAGCATCAAACCCTTCCTTTACAAGCACAGGCAACATGAGAAGAGCAGCAATTGAGTCAGCCCACCACCATCCTAAAGTGGCATTCAAAACAAGCCCAAGCAGCAGAGTGAAAGAAAGGTAGGCACAAACAATTGTCTCTGTTGCATCTGCTTCAAGGGCTTTGCTTTCAATTCGTTCTGCGACTTGCCTTTTGTTCCACGCCAACAAAGGCATGACGATGAGCGATGCGATTGCAAGTGCAATGCCAATCGTGCTTGATTGTGGTACTTCATTGGCTACGAGTTTTCCGATTGCCTCATAGGCAATGTAGGCAGCAAGCAACCAAAAAGTCAAACCGACACCCAAAAGTGCTTTACCTTCCAATTCTTTTGCTCGCTCAACTTTTGTTCCGATCAGTTCCCTTTTGAGCCTCCAAAGCAAAATTGCACCTGAAATTGATTCAATCACGCTGTCAAGTCCGAAGCCGATCAAAGCAATTGAACCTGCAAGCCAACCTGCAATTATGGCGACGAAGGCTTCAATAACATTCCAGCCAAGCGTGAAATACTCAAGCATCACACCCTTTTGAAGCCAAACCGTCCTTTTGCTTGACAATTTCATCACCTTCCAAAAGAGCAGCACTGTTATACAGTGCAAGCGATAAAATTTTGTCATGGTCTAAAAACGAAGAAAGGAGTGGATGGTCATGGGTTGGAGAGTGGGTTTCGGTGAGTCTGAAATCACTCCGCCTATTGGAGTTTGGTTGACAGGTTTTGCCAACCGAATAAAACCCTGTGACGACATTCACGACCCACTTTTGGCAAGGGCATTCGTGATTGAAAACAGTCAAAGGGAAAGGGCAGCAATACTTGCCCTTGACTTAATTGCTTTGACAGAAGAACAAGTTTTAGTGCTTCGCAAACTCGTCCGAGATTGGACTGGCATTCAGCCTCAAAACTTGCTTATCAACTGCTCCCACACTCACTCAGCGCCAGCCGTTGGTGAACTTGCTCCATCGTGCATGGGCATTCCAGACAGAAACTACCTTGATGTCGCCATCCGAAAGGCTGCTACAGCAGTGAAACTTGCTTGTGACAACATGTTCGGCTCAAAATTGTTTTTCGGGACAGCCGAATGCCAAGTCGGAATCAACCGAAGGCAAAGAAACCCTGATGGTCGTATCGTCATCGGTCAAAACCCCGAAGGTGTTGTTGACCACCAAGTCAGCGTTTTGGCTGCTAATCTTGATGGCAATGGTTTATGGTTTATCGCTTTTTCCTATGCTTGCCATCCCGTAGTGCTTGGTGGTGACAATTATTCAGTCACTGCCGATTATGTCCACTTTGCACGCCAATCAGTTGAAGACTTCTTCAACGGTAGTGCCTTTACGATGTTTTTGCAAGGTTGTTCTGGCGACATTAATCCGAAGGAGCGGGGCAACTTTGAAATTGCTCAAAAACTGGGTCGTGAATTGGCTTTAAGTGTTTTGCAAGCGATGCTGAAATTAGAACATATTGAAGATGGTCCGATAACTGGAGTTATCAGCACATTGAATCTTCCCTTATTGCCGCCTCCGAACCAAAAACAATTGCGAGAGCATCAAAGGCAATCTCGTGAAGCAGCGAAAGTGGCTAAAAAAGAAGGTCACATGAGCGAAGCACAGTGGAGAGTTTGTGAAGCCGAATGGGCAAGCCAAATTTTGGAATCAATGCGTAACAATTCTCTGCCAACCAGTGAAAAGATGAACGCTCAAGTTTTGAGGATTGGCAATATCGCTTTCGCTAACCTTGCTTCTGAAGTTTTCGCTGAAATTGGGATTAATGTCAAATCCCATTCCCCTTTTGCTCACACTTTTGCACTCGGTTACACTAACGGTTGTATCGGTTACTTGCCGACAGCAAAAGCCTACGAAGAGGGTGGCTATGAAGTTGAGCAAGCCTTTAAGTTCTACGGTCGCTTGATGATGCACGCTCCTGAAAGTGAAAAAATCGCTACCGATTGGTTAATCCGCAATTTGAAAAAAGTTGCGAATTCTCGCTAATCGTAGAGCAAGGTTAATGCCAAGCCCAAAAAATTTAGCCCGCTTAAGGCGTATCTTCCAATTTAACGAAAAACTGGAGCAAAATTTAGCATTCGCATAGTGAAGTTCTATTCAAATTTTCAGAAAGCAGGTTTGCTTAAAATTGCTTTTGGCTGTCAAGGAGCAAAGTGATTGGACCGTCGTTTATGAGCCCGACATGCATGTGAGCCTGAAAGACACCCATTTGCACTGGCACGCCTTCTGCCTTCAGGAAATCGCAAAAGCGCAAGTAAAGTTGGTTGGCAATTTCTGGTGGAGCAGCATCGGTAAATGAAGGTCGTCGTCCCTTGCGGCAATCGCCGTAAAGGGTAAAGTTGGACACCACCAAAACGCTACCACCAATTTCAAGCACTGATTTGTTGAGTTTTCCTTCTTCGTCTTCAAAAACTCGCAAGTTGGCAACTTTGTTGGCAAGGTATTTTGCGTCTTCTTCACTGTCAACTTGCCCTACACCGAGCAAGACGAGCAAACCCTTTCCTATCCTTGCAACTTCTTGTCCTTCAATTTCAACCCATGCTTCGGAAACCCTTTGCACAACTGCTCTCATTTTTTGCACCTCCGAAAGTCGGAGCATCACAAATTCGGCAAATCAATAGGGATACCGTTTTGTTCTGCTGATTGCTTTGAGCCTTCAATGAAAGCGATGATTTGCAGCGTCTCAGAAATTTCAATCGGTTGCTTGCGAGTTTGAAACATTTCCACAACTCGCTTGAGCAACTCACGGTAAATGTAGCGAATATCAATTGCCGTTGACCATGCTTGCTTTTCGCATAAGACTGTGAAGCCATAAGCGTGAGCACCTTTGCGAATGCCTCTCATCGTTCCGATGAGCCCGTCTTCCCATTCGCCGACAACAACTTCGCCATCGTCGTGGTAAACGCATCTAACCCTTCGGCATCCTTTGCCCATGAGCGCAAAAAGCGTTTCAACCCCGTGAATGCCGTAGTGGAACAAGCCAGGGTTGCGTGGATGCGTCGGCGCTGGCGAAAAAGCATCGGCACCGATGACTTTGCCCCATTCGCTCTTTTGCTCGTGAACCCTTTGCACTTCTAAAGCGTATCGCAACGACGAACTTGAAAACAAAGGAGCGTTGTGCCTTTCAGCGATTTCAGCCATCAAAAGGGCATCGTGAAGGGAACAGGCAAAAGGTTTGTCAACGAAGACAGGCATCCCCGCTTCAAGGAAAGGTTTCGCTCGTTCCAAATGAACACTTCCATCTTGCGACAGCACCATGACAGCATCAACCAAACTTCGCAATTCATCCAAACTTTCAGCGAAACTGATGCCTAACTCTTCTTGCAAAATTCTGTTGTATTCACGATGATGCTCTTCGGGAGTGATAGCGGAAGGTGCTGTCCACGCTGCCACAACTTTTGCGCCCTCAACCCACTGCTCTTCGGCAATGCCGATGTGATTTAACCTTTTGGTGAACTCAACCGCATGAGAAGTGTCCGTGTCCACAATTCCAACCCGCACCATTCCTTTCGCCTCCTTTGACCACTTTTTCGGAAAATTTTGAACTCTTAAATCCTTCTAAACGATGGCACAGTTTGAGGGTGAAAGGAATGGCTCATTTAGGTTAACCTTAACTGTGAATTCCATCTGCGTTGGCTGAAAGCCGATGCTGAATTTTTGTCAACTTGCCCATTTGTCTGCTAAAGTTCGGCAAAGTATGAGTTTTGAACAATTGCTGAAAAATTGTTGCAGAAAAATTCAGTTAACTTCAGTTGACTTTGGACTCACCTATTTACATAAGCACAAATGGTCGTTAAAATTGCGTCCAGATTTCAAATTTTGCGAAGAATTTTTGCGCTTTTAAAGAAAAGGCGCAGTTTCAAGGAGGTTCATTTTCATGAGGCGCACTGTGGCGCTTTTGATGCTTTTTTCTTTTTCGCTTTGGATGATTTCGCCTTTGACATCAGAGGCACGAAAACAAAAGCCCTCCGATAAATCCGCTCACTCTGCCTCATCAAAATCTGGAGCGAAACAACCAAATAATTTCCCTTCATCACAACAGAAAATTGATTGGCTTGGCTTGCGGATTGAGCCAAATGATTTAACCTTGCCCAACCGATATTTCACAGTGCAATTGGTCGTTCTCGCTCGCCAAAAGGACGGTCGCTTAGTGGATGTCACATCACAGGCTAAACTTCGTTCGGAAAATGAAAAAGTTGCAACCGTTGATGCCAATGGAATTGTTGAGCCGAAAGGGAATGGCAAAACCTTCATCTTCGCTTCTTTTAGAGGCTTAACTGCAAAGGCATCTGTAACTGTCCAAAACTTTACAGAGGAATTCCCGATTTCCTTCGTCAATGATGTTTTGCCAGTTTTAAGCAAAGCAGGATGTAGCCAAACAGGTTGTCACGGTTCGCCGAGAGGCAAAAATGGTTTCAAACTTTCACTTTTTGCAGCCGAACCTGATTTGGATTACATTGCTTTGGCAAAGCAATATCAGATGCGCCGTGTCAACCGTGTTGAGCCAGAAAAGAGCCTGTTCTTGCTGAAGGCAACAGGCAGCATCCCTCACGGCGGCGGCGAACGCATCAAAGTCGGTTCGCTTGATTACCTTTTGCTTTTGGACTGGTTGCAACAAGGTTTGCCCTACAACACTGAAAATCAGCCAAGTTTGGTTTCGGTTGAAGTTAAACCCAAAGAAGCCACATTGAAAGCCAACGAAGGTTTGCAATTTCGTGTGATAGCCAAATACTCTGACCAATCGGTTCGTGATGTAACTCGTTTAACTCAATTTGTTTCCAACACACCTTCTGTCGCTTCTGTGGACAAAAATGGGAGATTGCAAGTTAAAGGTTATGGTGAAGCCGTCATTCTTGCTGTTTACATGGGCAAAATGGACATCGCTTACATTGCTGTCCCGCAGCCTTTGCCACCTGAAGCGGAAAAACTTTTCGCCGAATTTAAGCCCAACAACCGCATTGACGAGTTGGTACTTGCCAAGTTGCGCAAGTTGGGCATCCCACCATCTCCGCTGACCAGTGATGAGGAGTTCATACGCCGTGTTTATTTGGACGCTATTGGCACATTGCCCACTCCTGATGAAGTTCGTCAATTCCTTTCAGACAAAGACCCAAAAAAGAGAGAGAAGTTGATTGACGCTCTTTTGCAGCGACCAGAATTTGTTGACTTTTGGACCCTCAAATGGTGCGACCTTTTGAGGGTCAAAAGGGACTTTCCTATCCACCTTTGGGACAAAGGTATGTGGCAGTTTTATCGCTTCGTTCGTGAAAGTATAGCCAAAAACAAACCTTATGATCAATTTGTCCGTGAGTTGATTTTAAGCGAAGGCAGCGGTTACAGAAAAGGAATTGCCAACTTTTATCGTGCTGTTCCCGAGCGAGAACCTAAGACTTGGGCAGAAGCGGTTTCAATGGTTTTCATGGGTGTTCGCTTGGATTGCGCTCGTTGCCATAGTCATCCCTACGAACCTTGGGGTCAAAAAGACCATCACGGTTTGGCTGCCTTTTTTGCTAAAGTTGGCATCAAAGATACACCTGAATGGGGTGAACAAATCGTTTTCTTCCGACCAGAAGGTGCTTTCCATCACTCACGAACAGGTGAAGTCGTTAAGCCGAAGTTTTTAGACAGCAACCAACCCTTAGAACTTGATGGTTCTGACCCACGAATTGCTTTTGTCAATTGGTTGACTTCACCTGAAAACCCTTATTTTGCCCGAAGCATTGTCAACCGGATTTGGTTTTGGCTTTTTGGTCGTGGCATCGTTCACGAACCTGATGACTTTCGTGCTTCCAATCCACCTTCTAACCCCGAACTTTTGGACTTCTTGGCACAGGAGTTGATAAGCAACGGTTACAACTTGCGACATATCTTTCGGCTCATTTTGAATTCCCGCACTTACCAGACAAGTAGCAAAATCAGCGAATGGAACAAAAGTGAACAAGCCCTCGCCCATTTCGCCCGTTACCCTGTCAAACGCTTGATGGCTGAGCAACTTTTGGATGCCATCTCGCAAGTATGTGAACACGCTGAAAAGTTTCCAGGGTTGCCTTGGGGCTTCCGTGCCATTCAACTGCCTGACAGTCGTGTGCCTTCCTACTTCCTTGACTTGTTTGGTCGTCCTGAAAGGGACATAAGTTGCGAATGTGAGCGCAAATCAGAAACAGCATTGCAACATGCCCTTTATCTTGTCAGCAGTGAGCATTTGGAACGGAAAGTTCGGGACGGACAACGCATCAAACGATTGCTACAATCAGGAGCAACAGACGAAGCCATCTTGGAAGATTTGTGGTTGGCAGCCTTAGCCCGTTCGCCAAACGATGAAGAAAAACACAAAGTGCTATCTTATGTCCGTGAAAGAGAGAAGCAAAGGGAGCAGGCATGGCAGGATGTTTTGTGGGCTTTGCTCAACACTAAGGAGTTTCTGTTCAACCACTGACCATGCTGCTCTTCTAATTGTTTTTCTTGCAGGTTTGGTTTCTGCTTAGCCGAAGAAGGTGCTAACTTTTGGGCTGGGCAAAATGCGATTGAGCAACTAAATCAAAGGAGGCGGTAAAAATGTTAGAGTTTTGCACTGGGATACATAAAACCTGCGATGGCATAACGAGGCGTGAATTTTTGCGTATTGGAACTCTTTCCCTTTTGGGAGTGACGATGGCGGACTTGTTTCGCATGAAAGCATACGGGCAAGCCAAAGATGGACATGCTAAAGCCGTAATCCAAATCTGGCTTAGTGGCGGTCCTTCTCACCTTGACACCTTTGACCCTAAACCTGAAGCGCCCGAAGACTACCGAGGTTCACTTAAGGCTATTGAGACTAATGTCTCTGGCATACGAATATCTGAGTGGCTTCCCAATTTAGCACGATGTGCTGATAAATATTCGCTTATTCGCAGCCTAACTCATATTTCGCCTGCCCACGAATTGGCAACTCACATTGTTATTTCAGGCAATATTCCCAGTGGCGATTTAGTCTTTCCCAGCATGGGTTCAGTTGTTGCTTGGGCTAAAGGTTCGCCTAACGAATTGCCACCTTACATCGCTATTCCTGACCCAGCGCCTTGGTATGGCGAGGCTGGTTTTCTTGGAGGGCGATACAAGCCATTTGCTGTCCGAAGTGACCCTAACGACCCTAACTTCAAAGTTCAAGGACTTACACCACCACATGGCGTGACGACTGAGCGCATCACTGACCGAAGAAATTTGCTTCAAGCCATTGACAATTTGGCTCGCAAGGTAGAAGCCTCTGGGCTTTTTGATGTTGTTGACAGTTTCTATCAAAGGGCTTTCGGTTTGCTTCTCGGCGAAGCCAAAAAGGCTTTTGAACTTTCTCAGGAAAAGGAAGAAGTTCGCAACAAATATGGTCGCAACACCTTCGGTCAATCTTGCCTTTTGGCTCGCAGGTTAGTTGAAGCAGGAGTTCCTTTCGTCACTGTCCACATGGGCGGTTGGGATACTCATTACAAAAACTTTGATGAACTTAGCAAGCGTGTCCCCATTCTTGATCGTGGTTTGTCAGCGTTGTTGGAGGATTTGGCTCAAAGAGGCTTGTTGAAAGAGACTATTGTTGTTTGCGTCGGTGAATTTGGACGAACACCTAAAATTGACTGGTCATCTCAATGGCAAGGCGGGCGACATCACTGGAATCATGTCTTCAGCGCTTTGGTCGCAGGTGGAGGCTTTGAAGGCGGACAAGTTGTGGGAGAAAGCGACGAAAAGGGAGAATTCGTTAAAAACAGACCCGTTTATCCTTGGGATTTGGCAGCAAGCATTTACACCTTGCTTGGCATTGACTACAACCAGCGCTTACCCAACCCGCAGGGGCGAGTCGCTTATATTACTCCACACCGCTTGGGAGTTGAGAGTGGAGGACTGCTCAAAGAAATCATGCCATCAACAAAGTAAGGGCGACGCTCTTTAGTCAAAAGTTTGCTGTTGCATTGTAAGTTTGAAATCTGGCACAAGCGAAAATCAGTGCCACAATGAAAAAATCGGCAAGATTTGTTGGCATCGCTCTTTACTACTAAACTTTTGTGAATTCCAAGACAAAGGAGAGAGAAAAATGCTGGTCAAAGTTCGCATACTTCGCTTTGACCCAGAAAAGGACGGAAAGCCTCATTGGCAGTCTTTTGAGGTTGAAGCCGAACCTACTGACCGAGTTTTGGATGTTTTGCACTACATTCGTGACGACATTGATGGGACTTTGGCTTTTCGGCGTTCATGCGGACATGGAATTTGTGGCTCAGATGCAATGGTCATTAACGGCAAAAACAGACTGGCTTGTAAAACTTTAGTCAAGGAACTGAAACAACCTATCAGCATTGAGCCTTTGCGAGGCTTTCGGGTTATCAAAGACCTCATTGTTGATATGGAGAAATTTTTCGCTAAATATCGTGCTGTCATGCCTTATCTGATAAACGAAGAGCCACCACCTAAAACCGAAAGGTTACAATCACCTGAAGAAAGGGAGCGTTTTGACGATACAACAAAATGCATCCTTTGCGCTTGTTGCACCACTGGTTGTCCTGTCTTTTGGGCTAACAGTGAATATCTTGGGCCTGCTGCTCTTGTTGCTGCTCATCGTTTCATCTTTGACAGCCGTGACCGAGCAGCCTACGAAAGGCTTCAAGTTTTGGCTCAATATGGTGGTGTCTTCACTTGTCGGACAACTTTCAATTGCGTTGACGCTTGCCCTCGTGGAATCAATGTGACAAAGGCAATTTTGGAACTCAGGCAAGTAATTTTGACTGGCGAAGTCCCTCAACCTTCTGAACCTTCATTTGCCAAAAGGTGAACTGAAAAGGGGAAGGGTCATGACTAAGGAGAAAGCGATTGAGGAAGAGTTGGAAAACCTGCGCAGAAAATTGATTGAGGCAGGAGTTAAGGTTTTGTCAGGCAATTGGGGTGGCAAGGGTGGAATTGCACGCTACAAAAATCAATGGCTTATCGTCATGGACAGGCATTTGCCTGTTTCCATGAAACTACGCCTGTTGCAAACTGCGTGTCAAATTTTGATGCCTGAAGAATTGGACGAAAAAGGCAAGTGAGGTAGATGGGAGAGCAAAAAATTGAAGTCCCTATCAAAAGGTGGCGTTTTTGCTTGTTCTGCACCATCGCTTTTGCTTTGCTCTTTATAGCAAGGCTTTGGTGGTTGCAAATTTATCAAGGCGAAAAATTAGACGAAAGAGCTCAAAGCAGATGTCTAAGAGCGATAATGATGAGAGCACCGAGAGGTCAAATTCTTGATAGAAAAGGAAAAGTTCTCGCCACTAACGAACCTTCTTTCACCATCTCTCTCTTCCCTGCAGAGTTTTCAACCGATGGTGCTGAACCAGAAAAAATCTGTCACATAATCGGTATCCCGAAGGAAGTCCTTGAAAATGCCCTTTCAAGAATAAAAGCCAACAAAGTCCCACTCTTTGAACCAGTTCGTTTACTCGTCGGTGCTGATTTTGCTACGGTCACGAGAGTTTTTGAACGAAGTTGGGAATTGCCAGGAATAATGGTGCTTGAAGAACCTTGCAGACGCTATCCCTATGGCAAACTCGCTGCCCATGTGCTTGGGCATGTTGGCGCAGTTACGGAAGAAGAGTTAAAAAAGCGCAAGGATTTGGAACTCTTTGATTGGAGTGGAAAATTGGGCTTAGAACGATTTTATGACTGTCAACTGCAAGGCGAGAATGGAAGGGAAATTATAGAAGTTGATGCTCGTGGCGCACCTGTAAGACGACTAAAGCGAGAGTTAGCCAAACCTGGGCAAACTTTGGTGACCACCCTTGATTTAGATTTGCAAAAGGTGGCAGAAGAAGCGTTGAAGGGTAAGAGAGGCGCTGTTGTCGCTTTGAATCCCAAAACAGGAGAAGTTTTGGTGATGGCTTCATCACCAACCTTTGACCCAAACTGGTTCAGGAAAGGCATAAAACCTGAACTCTGGCGTTGGCTCATTTCTCACAAAGAGCATCCATTGCAAAATAGAGCCATCGCTACTGCCCATGCGCCAGGTTCAACTTTTAAGGTCGTAACTGCCGTTGCAGCATTGATTTATGGCAAAGCGACAGCAAAAACTCAAACTAAATGTGGAGGCGGAAAGGTCATAGGAAAGAGATTTTTCCGATGTTGGCGAAGTCATGGAACGGTTGACTTGATAAAGGCCATAGGTCAATCTTGCGACACTTACTTTTACAACCTCGGTCTTGCTCTTGGTCCAGAAAAGTTGGCTTATATCGCCTCCTTGATGGGATTAGGTTCTAAAACAGGCATAGATTTGCCTGGTGAAATTAAAGGTGTTTTGCCTAATCCCAAATGGAAGCGAAAACGATACAAGGAGCGTTGGTATGGTGGCGATACTGCGAACATGTCTATCGGTCAAGGATATTTGTCAACTACACCTTTGCAGATGGCACTTGTGGCTTGTGCTGTTGCCAATAAAGGAGTTGTCTACCGCCCTCACCTCATCAAAGAGCGGAGAAGTCCCAGCGGAAAAGTCATAGAAATAGTCAAGCCACAGATTTTGAAACAGATAAACGCTCCGCCCTCGGTTTGGGAAATAGTTAAGCAAGGGATGTTGGCTGCAATTTATAGTTCTGGTGGAACTGCTCGGTTGCTCGCCGATTTGCCCATTAAAGTCGCAGGTAAAACAGGTTCTTCAGAGCATCGTAAAGGCGCAAAAACTCATGCTTGGTTCATCGCTTTTGCTCCCGCCGATAACCCTCAAATCGCTCTGTGCATCATGGTTGAAGAAGCAGGACATGGCGGTGAAATTGCTGTTCCAATAGCGAAGCAAATCCTTCAAGCATTCTCGGCGAGAAGTCAAAAGCAAAAGAATTACATGCAACAGTGAAAAGAGTTAATCTTCAAGTTTTTTTCAAGACTTGTTGTAATCTATAGTTTTGCATTCTCTAAAAACTCAAGCAAATCATGGGATTTTGGGACTTTTTTAAGTAACTCAGGGTCGCAGAGATACTCCCCTAACTCCCTCATAACCTTATCACGCCTATAACGATACTTACCTTCCTTTCCTGCCAACATCAAGTATCCTACCATACACATCCCTACCCAACTCTTCAATCCCTCTTCGCTGCGAACTATCCTCTTTGACAATCCCATCTCTTGCTTCAACACCCTTATCACCACCTCTATCTCTGAACGCTTCATGTATCGCTCAACAATTTTATCCCCTGACAACTTTGTGTTAGTGCATGCCAAATAGTAAACTTTCCCGTTCCTTCTCTTAAAGGGAATACACATGACCTTGCATCCCCACCTTCTGACATAAACCACCTTCGGCTTATTCACTATCTCATCTACTCTTCCCCTTCTCCCCCTGCAACTAACTATCATGTCCCTCCTTATCAATCCTATCAAATCCCGTTCTGCCTTGTTCTTGATCACCCACTCAACCAATCTTTGGTTCATCAAACCCCCGTCAACCAAAAGGGTCAATTTATCAGGAAGTGAAGAAAGAAGTGAAGAAAGTAAAGACAAAAGCTCTTTACTTCAAAGTTTGCTGGTGCTTTATTCCATGCCACTGGCTTTAGCCAGTGGTTGATGACGAATTTACAAGCGCCGAATTCATTCGGCGAAAAATTTACACCGTCTGAAGACGGCGCTCAGAAGTCTCGTCAGCAACTATGGGCTAAAGCCCATAGCATGGTTGCTGAAAAGTGCTTGTTTGCTCATGCCACTGGCTTTAGCCAGTGGTTGATGACGAATTTACAAGCGCCGAATTCATTCGGCGAAAAATTTACACCGTCTGAAGACGGCGCTCAGAAGTCTCGTCAGCAACTATGGGCTAAAGCCCATAGCATGATTGGAAAAAATGGTCACCAAAAACATTTGTAGTAAAGAGCGTCGCTTTAAGAGAGTAGTGTCAAAAGAGATGACGGGTCTGATTTTCTTGAAAGCCTTAAGGCAAAGGAGTGAGAGAAGGGAAAAGATTTTCAAAACGAAGGGGCAAAGGATAGCGAGATAGCGATAGAGTTTGTATTGGGAAAGGAAGGGGTTTTCTGAGAAAGACTTTCTGTCAGAAAGGCAAGAGTAAAGGGTTGCCCAAAAGGGAATTTGGTGGCAAAATGGGACGACGGTAACGACCAAGTGAATGAGAATTTCTGTCGGGAGAGGCATCACAATCAACCTCCTTTTTCGTTGAAGTTTTAAGTTGATGTCTCTCCCCAAATTTTTTCATTGTCTTTGGTTTTCTGCGACCTGTTTCCATTGAGAGATGGCTGATTTTATTGGCAAATTAGGGCTATGCAAAACTATAGTTAAAGCAAAATAGCAATGAATTTAGAGACTACTCAAGTAAGTGGTGAGCAAAATGATTCTTAGGCGAATATTGACAGTCTTTGCATTAGGGTTTATCTTAGCAGCGCTGGCTTGTGTTTCTTTCCTTGAGTTGGCAACAGCCAAAGATAAAAAGCCGGCAATTTTAATTTTGATGCCGAACGCAGAATGGCCACCCGGCGATTGGGATTATGATTTGTTGCGTGAACTTGAAGGTGCTGGGTTTGAAATTGACTATACTGATACTGCTTCAAATCTTACTTGGGAATTGCTAAAAAATTTCAATTGTTTGCTCGTTCGTGAGATACCGCACCCTGAAGCGCCTATGAAGCCCTACCAGAAGCCAACTTACGATGAACTGAAATTCTTATGCCGAAAATTTTTACAATCTGGCGGCGGCATCTTCTTTGCGATAGATGATATAAACTCACTTGCTGCAACTTGGATGATGCCACAAGAATTCTTTGTAGAGTTTGGCGCTCGCTTACCAAGAGAAGTCCTTTACGACCCCGGAACTGAAATTCCACACCCACGCTTGCCACTTCAATCTGATAGGGAAATGGCATTCACATCGCAAATTTTGCCAAGCCCAGTTAGCGAAGGCGTTCGTGGTCTTTGGTATCCATTGCCATTCACTGCGCCAATTGAAGTTTCAAGTGAGTGGACAGTTGTTGTCAAAGGAAGCCCGACATCGTTTTCAAGACCAATGACAGATAAGGAATTTTTCGCAAACTTTGGTCACTTTGGTGAATTGGGTGCAATAAAAGGTGAACCTTATAGACGGAAAGAAACAGTAAAAGAACCCATACTTGTTGCTATCCGTGAGTTCAACGGTGGACGAATCGCTCTAATGCGAATCTTCAGCAACTTCCACCTTCGTGCTGGAAGCAAATGGTGGTATGACAGAGTCGTTTGGGAAAAAGGAATGGCTGGAAGACCGAGCGATCTAAAGCGCCTTTTCATCAACATCTTGCGTTGGCTTAGTGAACCATCTTTGCGGGAGGGCACGCTTGATGGCAATGTCAGCCCACCAGAGAGGCTCGTCCATCCACAAGACAGAATGGATCCAAAGAGCGTCATTGTCCAATGGTCAGATTATCCAGATGCCCAAGAAAATAGTCTGAGATTTGGCGCACCACCAAAGCAATTCAAAGGCTTCATTGGTGCACGCACAATTTACTCCGATGGTCAAAACACTGTCGCTGAGTATGCAGCAAGCGCAACTGAATTGGGGCTAAATTTCATAGTTTTCCTTGAAGATTTTGATGCGTTGACGCCAGAGAAATTTGAATCTTTGAAGAAAGAGTGCGAAAAGTGTTCGTCGGAAAATCTTTTGCTCATTCCCGGTTGGACAATGCGGGACAATATAGGGCACAATATCTTCATTTTTGGCGCTAATCTTGACTACCCTCCACCATCAGTTCTAATTGGGACAAACAAGAAACTCCTGCATCAACAGGCAGTAGACGACAAAGGGAAATTTATCGCTGCTACGATACCATCATTGACATGGATTTTGCGTGATATAGAAGGCAGACAAAATCAACTTGGCTATTTCAACTTTCGCTCTTCACCCAATTGCTATCCTTGGAATGTTCGCCTTTATGGTGGCATCGCTGTCTGGTTTTGGGAAGACAATAGGCTAATTGAAGACCTTTGGGATTCTTTCCTTGAGTTAAATGCTCAAGCACTCCAACCAAATCCTTTCGCTATCAATATCGTCAGGACAGTTAAGGCTTTTTCCATCGGTGTTAAACAAGGATTGGGCATAAACTATGCATTCTCGGACAATTTGAAGAATGTTCCAAAAAGATTGGCATATAAGTTTAGAGCAGGTGGCGAACCTCATCAATACATTTCCACAGGTCCTGTCATATTTGATTGGAGAAGATTAAACCGAGATTATTGGACATACGGTGGCGAGCAGTTTGTAACACCAAATTACCGATGGCCGCTCAAAATCTCCGTCGCTTCGGACACCAATTTGAAGAGTGTTGAAATTTATGACAGGGATTTGCTGCTTTATCGCTTTATTCCGAAGGGGCAAAAACAATTTGAGAAAGTGCTTGAACTAAATTGCGGTTATGGTCGCAATATTGTCATGAGAGTTGAAGACCAAAAGGGGAAAGTTGCCATTAGTGATGTCGCATACGGTTGGAATCAAGCCTTTTCGCCAGTTTGGTGCTCGGATAGAGTAAACAACTGTGGAAACTACGGCATTGGACACGGTCCGCTTTTCTTCTCCGCTGCAGCACCTGCTAACTTCCCGCTTGGTGCAACTTGGGATGGCGGACCTTCTGGAATTAGCCCTGTGATACATCCGCAAGGCATTGAGCCATTTTTGGACAGCGACCTTGGAAAGCAATTTGAAGATCGCCGCCCCCATATTGCACGACCTTTTGAAGACATAATGAGTCCAGACGGTTATGTATTCAGCGCCGAGTGTGCATGGACTACTCCAAAGGAAGTTCCATCTATAAACCCTTGGCATACAATTGGACCACTTGTTGAGACCCCATTGTTTCAATTCCGTCTAAAACATACTGGTTTTCAGCCTCGTCCAGTGCGTGCCAATCCAGAGTTGCATTGGTCTTATCCAGAAAGGAGAGGCAGTTCAATAGCCAAATTTGAAGGAGAAATTCTTTTCAAAAAAGCATTAAGGGTTAACCGACTTTATCTTTTTGGTGTCGGTCTCGGAAATATGCGTCAAATTGCCAATGCTGTGCCGTTTGTTGTCATCAACGACGGTAACGGCAATTTCTGGTCTGGGACATTGGAGAGTTTTCGCTTAGGACATTTTTTCAATAAACCCGAACAAAAGGCTTTAGAAATTTTGATTCATCGTGGAGGATATGCTGCACTCTTTGCTCAAACTCCTTCTAATGCTTTTGCCATTTACAACTTGGGAGAGCCACTGAAAGTTGTCATTAATGACTCAGAATTAAACCCCAATTTCAATGGCGCTATTGCCTTCTACGCACCTTTAGAAGGCAAGCAAGTTAATCGTGGCGAAAAATATCGTTATAGCCTTCTAATTCTCAACGACCCGATGGATGAAGATGGTAAAAACGGAAGAAGATACGAAATCATAAGGAGATTTTTAGGGATGAGCGGTGAAAGCCCCAAATTTGAACTTCGTCAGGGTAAACTTGTAGGTTACTTTGGCATGCTTGATGCAAAGGCTCAAGGTGGTGCAATTGAAATTTACATGAAGAAGCCTGACGAAAGACTTAACATTCCATTTCCAGTGAGAATTCATGGCTTAAATCCGAAGTGGTCAGCAGGATTGTTCCAAATTGATGGATACACTGAAGGCAAATATACTGATGGCAAGAATGTTTACCGAACAATTGGCGTAACAAAGGATGGATATGGTTTTGCCACTCTATATCCAGATTATTCGGAAATTACTCATGTTATCGTCGGTCATCCAATTGTTGCCGATGATGAAAGGGTTGCCATAATTTTCGCCCATACTAACTGGAAACCGCATGAATATTGGCTGATGGTGAATAATCCTACGGAAAAGCCAATTACCACGACAATTCGTCGGCGAATCCCATTGCCCAATTTAAACTTCACAAAACAGCGCATAGTGCTTCAGCCTGGTGAAGACCGAATATTGCTAACTCCGAAGAATTGGAGTAATTTGGTTGCCAACAATCGGGAAGAATTCGGAGAATTCTTCGCAAAATCTTTGATGGCATGTGAAGGTTGCCAGTGATTGAATTACGCAGTGGTAGCAAATGAAGTCCGCTCACATCGTTAATTCTTTACGACAATTTTCAGGGCAGACTATCGTCTACAAAATGGCACCAACTTTGCAAATCCTATTAAGATGACTTTTCAAGCCTTTCATCTGTTGACGACAAAAATTTTTTGCTCTAAACTTTTAAGCGCACACCTTGGGCCCGTGGTGCAGCCTGGTTAGCACGTCGGCCTGTCAAGCCGGAGGTCGCGGGTTCAAATCCCGTCGGGCCCGCCATGACTTGAAGCGAAATTCAAATGCCAGGGTAGCTCAGTGGTAGAGCACCGGACTGAAAATCCGGGTGTCCGCGGTTCGACTCCGCGCCCTGGCACCAAACTCAAAATTGTAGAGTTTGTTGGTGGCTCATTTCAATTACTTACTCTACTCCTATTCTCTTAGCCCAATCATCAAGGGTTTGCCACTCGTTGATGTGGGTTGTTCCCGCCTTGCGAGCAATTGAAAGGAACTTGCGCAAAAGTTCAATGCGAGCATCGCCTGTCACTCGGTTAGTAGCAATCTTGACATACCAAACTGGCAATCGTGCAACTTGAATTCTAAAGCGAACTTCTTCACTTTCAGCAAGCCTTTCGGCTTCGTCAAACAATCGCTCTGCCGTTTCAAGGAATTCGTCATTGTTCAAATGCGGAACAGTTGGCGGTTCAAAAATGTGAGCGTGATAACCTTTCTCACGAACTTGCCGATGAAGCAACTCCATGTAAGCCCTAACTGCTCCAGATGCTTTGCCATAGTAGCCATTCAGGAAATCGTTGATGTGGCGTTTAATGTCGGTTTGTGGGTTCCAAAGCAACTTCGCTAAAACATAAGCCCTAAGTGGTGCCATTTCGCCTTTGCCACCTGGCGAATAGTTGCCCTGCTCAAACAAACCCTTGACTCCGTGCTTGACAAAAAATTGCACATTCGCTTGAAGGACTTCAAAATTCGGGAACGGTTGGATGTAGTTGGCGAAGTTAGTCGTGTAATCCCAAACATAAAGCAACGGCGCAACAGGTTGCCATGCTTTTATGTCTTCTCGGAAGCGACGATTTTCTTCGGAGGGGCAACTTTCCAGCGGATGAGCGAAACAGCATTCAATTGAACAAAGGCGGATGATGACATTTTTGTGCGGTCGCAAATTTTTAGGTGGCTTGCGGCTGTAAGTGTAAGCCAGTGTCTCTATTCGGATGTGTGGGTAATCTTTTTCAATCGCTTCAGCGATAGTGTTGACAAACTTTATAATTGAAGCCGATGGGCTTCCCTCAGCATCGTCAAGGGCTTTGCAACTGGGACATTGACACCAATTACCTGTGTCATTTTGCGAAACATCAATAATGGTCACATCTGGGTTGTCTTTGATCCACTGCTTCACCCTTTCAATTGCCATCTTCACCAGATCAGGATTGGACAGACATCGTTGCACATAGCCGCTCACCCGCTTGCCATCAATCATCGGCCAAAATTCAGGTCGCTTTTCGCAAACTTCTCTGGGGATGAGCAAATCAAAACTGTGGACGAAAGGATAGAACACCACTGCTCTTCCACCATGTTTTTCTGTCAAGCGATAATGGTGACCGTTGAGCCGATGGCGAGCGGCGAAGTCAGCCTCTTTACCCCATTGAAGCATCTCTGTCCAGAAAACTTCACGATACTCCAGCGCTGGCATTTGAGTTTCGTTCAATTTGGGCAATTCAACCCGTTCCATCTTCGGCACGAATTCAACTTCTGGCGTGAACCAACGGATGCCAAGTTTTTCTTCAAGCAGTGCATAAACTCCGTAAAGAGTGCCTCGTGGTTTGCCACCTGCGATGATAAGATAGTTTCGGTGAGTTCGCAACACAAAACCGTCAGTGCCCAACTTGGCAAAGTCAACTTGAAGGCGCAAATTACTCAAATGAGCATTGTCGCCGAGCAAGATTTCATGTTCCTTCATCGGCTCACTGTCCGTCACAATCGGCAACTTGACGCCGCTAATCCGTTCCAAATAACGCTGCAATTCTTCGGCAGCATAACGCTCCGACGGAATTGCTTTTGAAGGGATAACGATGCGGTAACTGCTTTTGCTCTTCTCAGCCAATACCACTTGCCCCACAGCCATCCCCCCTGCAAGAATTGTCAACGCCACAAATGTTACCATAGCCACTTGCCATTTTCTCATACCAATTCACCTCCTTTGATGAATCTCACCAAAACACAAGTATTGGCAAGCGAATTTGCCTGAGAGCGAGGACGAGTTTCGTGAATTTATGCAATGACGGAAACTTTAGTCACCAAAATCCATCAATTGTATGCGTTCTCTTAAACTTTCCAGGCAGAGGAAGAGAGCAGCAAAAAATCTAATTGCCTTCCGATGTCTCCTCACTCTTGGGCAAGCCACCCATTCGGTTAATTAAATCCGAGATTGTTTCAATTTCGCCGAGTGCTTCACGGAAAGATTCAATTTCGTTTTCAGAGATGGGTTTAATTTTCCTTTGAACTTCACGAAATTCAGGGGTTATCGGTTGGCTGATTTCCGCTTCTTCTGCTTTCTGAAGTTGTCTTAGCCTTTGCTCAACTTCACTGCCGTAAGTTTCAGGGTCAATTTCTTTTGCCCTTTGATAGGCTTTAATTGCTTCTTCCCATTCGGTTAACATCTCGTGCATTAATCCAATCCAAAAGTTGAGCCTCGCATCCATTAATTCCTTGCCAGAGTAACTCAAGCCGTTGCGAAAATCTTCAATCGCCCTTTTGAGAGTTTGCTCAAAGGCTTCCTTATCTGTCACCACAAATTGTTGACCTATAGGTTCCCACTTTGCATACTTCGTTAAAGCCAGCCTGTGGCGATTGTAACCCAAAACTAAGTAAGTAACTGGATGGTGAGCACCATACTTGATTGCTTCTTCCAAGCAACTTATGGTTGCTTCAATGTCGCCCAATTGGTAGTAGCAATGGGCTTTCAAAAGTTCACGGACAACAATTTCGTCTTGAGCGTAGGCTGTCAATCTTTCCAATTTTTGAACCAAATTTAGAAGTGCTGACCTCATTTCAATTCCCAACGGCACAAGATAACGCATTTGCAATTCCTGAGAACGAGCAAGTTTAGCCATCGCTTTGTGATGCCAAAGTTCGTAACTGAGCATCGCCTCAAAGACTGTCAAAAGAGTAGTGCAATAGGGTTGGCATTTTTCCAAATGCTCAAGAGCCACTTGCAAATAGCGGATGAAGATTTCGTGGGCTGTTGGAAAGTGACTAAGCCTTTCGATGTCCTTGCGAATCTGATACAACCTTTCTGTCCATTCCATTTTTCATCACCACCTGCCGCAGTTGCTACGGCAGTCATTATTTTAGCCCAAAATTTTTAGCCACTTTCACAACGGTGCACTGACAAACTTTATGGGTAAAGAGAAGCAACGAAAAACCTTTCCACACTGAATTGACAATTTGACAGGAGACCCAGATTTCGCATTTCGCAACCATCGGCTTTACCTTGACCATCTTTCTTTTGCGGGCGGTAGCGGCGGGAATGGAGAGTGTGGTTCAGTTTGATACCAATAAGCCACTGAAGCAATATCGTCAGTGAGCGGCTGGAACTTGCCATTGGGATACCAACCAAGCGCTTGAATTGTCACTTTCAAATCGCTCTTAAAGCGGATTGGGTCAAAGATGTGGAAGCGATAAAGGCAATGTCTTGGGACTTCGCCTGCCTCTGACTTCCTAAAGGGATAGCCGAGAAACGCTGTTGAGTAAGTTTTGCCACCGAAGCCCCAAGCGCCGCCGACATAATCTTCTGTTCCTGTCCCGCAAATCGTCGGAAATTCAGTATCGCCGTCAATGTAGAACTTGATTTCGCCCTCGCCCCACCAACCGTTTGAAAGTTGTGTCCAGGCAAGGAAAGTTCCAACATAATGACCGCAACCTTTTATGCCTTCCAAAATCGTGTGTTCAGGATGCTCTCTCGTCGTCATTGAGCGGCGCCATTGAGCGTGGAAATAGCCGATGTTTTCAGGTAAATTTGGGACAAGTGCATAGGTGATTTGATAAAAGAAGCCGTGAATGTCTTCCCAACGCTGGTTTTCAATCGTTATGACCGCTCGCTTGCGAAAAGGCATCGGGAAGTAGCAATTGAAACCGCCGACAGGATTGACAGCGATTGGAAGGGAATTGACTTCGTAACGCAAACCGTGACCGTTGCAGAAGAAATCACCTAAGGGAACTTCAACGGAAGGACTTTCTTCCTCGTCCCAAAACATTCTGAGCACACAATCTCGGTAGGCTTTTTCGCTAACTGTGATCCAAATGTGCTGGATGACACCGCAACCTTGAATATCAGCCAAAGTCACAGTTTCGCCTGATTTCAAAGTGATACATGGGCGAACTTTCCAACCTCGCCCAAGTTCGGAAGCAGGGTTATCAGGGTTTGGTTCTGCTTTTGCTCCGCCGCCCTTTTCGCCTGTCGGGTTCTCAGCAGAAATTGAACGGGTTTCAGCATCAAGCAATAAAGGCAAACTACCCAGCCCCAAACAGAACTGCATCAACGCATCCATTTTTCAATCACCTCCAAAATTTTCTCCCATTTTTACTGCAAAGTTCGTCGGTGCTTTATATCCATGCCACTGGCTTTAGCCAGTTGACACAATTTTAGACAGCGATAAAACGAAAGTTTTCGCTAATTTGCTTTCGTAAAAATTTACTGCAAATTTCTGCTCAAGGAGGTGGCAATTTTGTTCAAACAAGACATTTTTGAGCCGATGATTCCTCATTCAATGGCTCATGCTTCAACTTTGACAGAACTACCTGACGGCAATTTGCTTTGCGCTTTTTACGCTGGCACTTACGAAACTGCACCTGACCAAACCATCTTCATTGTCCGAGGTCAAAAGCGTTCCAATGGCAAATGGGATTGGGAACGACCTAAAAAGTTGATTGACACTCCGAAAAAGGCTGATGGTAACCCAGTCCTTTTCACTGCCCCAGACGGAACTGTTTGGCTCTTTTTCGTCACCCTTCAAAACTCAAGTTGGACATCATCGCTTCTGTTTGCAACGAAATCTCATGATGGCGGAAAAACTTGGACAGAGGTGCAATTGCTTTCAGCAATTCAAGGGATAATGCCGAGAACGAAACCTTTGGTCTTGAAGGATAGCACATGGTTGCTGCCACTTTACGATGAACGAAAATGGCAACCAATTTTTTGGCTCTCAGAAGACAAAGGTCAAAATTGGCATGAGGTCAAAGTTCAAACTCGCTTTAGGCTAATCCAGCCAGCAGTTGTTGAACTTTCCGACGGCAAGTTGTTGGCTTATTGCCGAAGCGCTTCTGGACGAATTTTCAGGCTCGTCTCGGAAGACAAAGGACGAAATTGGACTGAACCTGAGCCAACTTACTTGCTCAACCCCAACAGTGCTGTTGACATGTCAAAGTTGCCAGATGGCAGTTTAGTTTTGGCTTTCAATGACAGCGTTGACAAGCGGACACCTCTTAGCATCGCTTTTTCCCCCAACGAAAGTGAAAAGTGGGTTGTAATTCGTGATTTGGAAGTTGGCAATGGTGAGTTCAGTTATCCCTGCCTGCTTGTAACTTCTGATGGCAGCCTACATTGCTCTTACACCTTCCAACGCCGAACCATACGACACTCAGTTTTCAGCAAAAACTGGTTGACTGGTGCTTCGTAGTGTTTGGCTAATATCTTGCCCTCCAAGAAATCCTTTGACTGTTGGATTAACGCTAATGTTCTTCACTGTAAAGTTTGTTGATGCTCGGTTAGCCATTCCAATGGTTTTAGCCAATGGGTTGATGACTGACAAACGGAACGCCGAATTCATTCGGCGAAAATTTGTAAGGGCGGATGAAATCCGTCCGCAAATTTTCGTAGGGGGCAGACAAAGTCCGCCTGATTGTTTTTTGGAAGGTTTCAACACTTTTCTTCAGCCACTATGGGCTAAAGGCTCATAGCATGGTGATGAAAAAGCGTTCACCACCAACATTTAGTAAAGAGCGTTGAAATAAAGAGCGAGAGAATAACTTATGAGGTTTGAGACAAAGTTTGAAGGTTTTTGTGCTACCATTATTATGTTGACAAAGGTAATTTGCAACCAATTGCAACCAATTGAACCGAGGTGAAAGAAAGTGAGGGTTTTGCTTTACACCGGCAAAGGTGGAGTGGGCAAAACGAGTATCTCAGCGGCGACAGCCCTTCACTGCGCTGAATTAGGATACAAGACATTGGTCATGAGCACTGACCCAGCCCACTCACTCGCTGATTCACTTGCTCAGCCTATCAAAAGTGAGCCAACCCCGCTTGCGAAAAACCTTTGGGGTCTTGAAATTGATCCTTTCAGAGAAATTGAGGAGAATTGGGCAATTGTTAAAGATTACTTGTCAACCCTCTTTGCATCGCAAGGTGTTGACAATATCGTTGCAGAAGAACTCTCAATCTTGCCTGGTATGGACGAACTTTTCAGCCTGCTGAAAATCCGACAGTTTTATGAGCAAGAGGCTTACGATGTCACTGTCGTGGATTGCGCACCAACGGGAGCGACTTTGAGACTTCTTCATTTTCCCGAAATGATCGGTTGGTATATGCGAAGGCTCTTTCATGTAGAAAGGAAAGTTGTCGGGACAATCAGAAAATTCACTGATGAACTTTTCTCCGTCCCGCTACCAGGCGACGAAGTTTACAACACTGTTGAAAGGCTTTACAAAAGAGTAGGTGAAATGAAGGCTGTCCTTTCTGACCCCAATGTGACATCAATCAGGTTGGTGCTTAATCCTGAAAAAATGGTGATTGAAGAAACGAGGAGAGCCTACACCTACCTAAACTTATTCGGCTTTGTGTGCGACGCAATAATAGCCAACAAAGTTTTGCCTGAAGAAGTCACCGATGAATACTTTGCCGAATGGAAGGTGTCGCAGCGAAAGTATCTTGAAGAAATTGAGGCTTCCTTCGGAGAATTGCCCATCTTCAAGGTCAGGCTTTACGAGCGTGAAGTGGTCGGCTTGGACGCTCTCAGGCAGATGGCTCGTGAACTTTATGGGAGCAAAGACCCGACAGAAAAGTTTTCTAAAGATAAGCCCATGAAGATTGTCAAGCGTGGCAAGGATTATTGGCTTGAGTTGCAACTCCCATTCGTTGAAAAAGGTGACATCCAATTACTCAGGAAGGGAGACGAATTGATTGTCAGATTGGGAAGCATAAAACGCCATATCGTTTTGCCCCATATCTTAGCGAAGCAAGAACCGAAGTTAGCAAAACTTGAAAACGGAATCCTGCAAATCAAGTTCGGACTATCACCTTAGTGTCTTTTGAGATTCAACGAAAACCTTGACAAAATCTTTGTCCCATTGAGTTCCAGCACCTTCAATCAAAATTTGAAGCGCCTTCTCTTTTGGCATTCCAGGTCTGTAAGGTCTCTCACTGGTCATTGCATCAAAGCCGTCAGCAACAGCCAGTAACCTTCCCATGAAAGGAATTTCTTCACCTTTAAGTCCGAAGGGATAACCTTTCCCATCAATCCTTTCGTGATGGTAAAGCACACCTTCCAAAATCCCGCCACGAAATTGCCAGATGTCTTTCAGTATCTCGTAACCGATGACAGGATGTTGCTTCATGACTTGCCATTCTTCATCCGAAAGTTTGTCAGGTTTGTTAAGGACTAAATCTGGTATTCCAATTTTGCCGATGTCATGAAGCAAACCAGAAATTTCCACCTTCTCAATTTCGCTTTCGTTCAAACCAATTGTTTTTGCTATTTCAACGGCATAGCGTGTTACTCTCCCTGAATGACCTGCAGTCCAAGGCGATTTGGCGTCAATGGCGACTGACATTGCTCTTATTGTCCCTCGGAAAGTTTCTTGAAGGCGCTGATAAAGGAAAGAACTTTCTATCACGCCACCTGTTTGAGTAGCAATTGTTGAAAGTAACTTCAACTCACCTGCTTTGAACCCACCATGCTTTTGATTCCATGCGATCAAAATGCCTTGTGCATGTCCTTGAGGATTTATTGGGACTGCAGCAATATTGAAAATTCCGAAAAGCCGAGCCATTTCGCCGCATTGTGGGTGCTGGAAGAAATCATTGATGATAAAACCTCGCTTTCGCCCAAGGGCTTCCAAAGCCAAATTTTCAGCCAAACTTGAACACAACCATTCTTCACGACCAGTTGGGCACTTAACTCCACAAAGTTTCCAACCTTCTTCGCTTTTCAGTATAATCCCACAACCTTCAGCGCTCAATATGTCCATTGCATGAAGGAGCGCCAGTTCAACTGCTCGGTCAATATCAAGCACGCCCCTAAGTTGCTCAGCCAGTTCGTAAAGTAGTGTCAACTCCTCCCATGCTTCAGCCAAAGTGGCAGAAAGTTGCTGGGCTTCAAGGCGTGCTTTCTGCAAATCTTCAAGCAAATTAGCCAATTGACTGCCCGTTTCAACTTCCGCCACGAACTTCACCTCCTTCGCTTCTATGCTAACACATGTTGTCGCCTTTGGCAAACTACGAGTTAGCCCTTCAACGCAAATGATGTTTAAGAGTTATGCAGTTTAGCGTTACAATTTGAGTGAGATTTGCAAATCTTAGCCTTTTGCTGAACATTTTGGTTGAGAGTTGCGCAGTTTGATGCAGGGACGGATGAAATCCGCCTAATTTGCTGAATTTTTACGATGGTTTTTTCGGGCAGACTGTCATCCGCCCTTACAAGGCAACACCGACTGTCTAAGTCCTATTTGAAATGAAGGGGCTTTTGCACTTTTGAGACAAAGGACAAAGCACCTAAGGTGAATTTCATCGGAGGTGAGCAAGTTCATGAAGAGGCGTGGGTTAGGGCGTGGGCTTGATGCTCTTATCCCAACGAGTTTTGAAGGAGAAGCGACAACAAGCGAAACAGTGGCTAATTTGCCAATCAATTCAATCCGCCCCAATCCTTTTCAGCCGAGACAGAAATTCAGCGATGACGAACTTGAAACCCTCGCTTTGTCCATTAAGATGCATGGTCTACTCCAGCCTATACTTGTCCGACCCAAAGAAGATGGCTACGAGTTGGTTGCTGGTGAGAGGAGATGGCGAGCGGCTCAAAGGGCTGGCTTAAGTGAAATCCCTGCTATCGTTAGGACATGCTCCGATGACGAACTTTTGGCTTTAGCACTCATTGAAAACCTGCAGCGTGAAGATTTGAACCCCATTGATGAGGCTCAAGCCTACAAGACACTAATGGAAAAGTTCGGGTTGACGCAAGAAGCAATCGCTGAACGAATAGGCAAAAGCAGGGCTGCTATTGCCAACTCTGTCAGGCTTTTGAATTTGCCTGAAACCATCAAGCAATCTTTAAGGGATGGTCAAATTACTGAAGGACATGCCCGTGCTTTGCTTGGAGCGCCAGACGAAGGGTTGATGATGGAAGTTTTTCAGCAAGTTGTAAAACTTGGGCTTTCGGTCAGGCAAACAGAAACTCTCGTCCAAAGGTTGACAAAAAAACACAAAAGAAAAGAAGGCTTCGCTGACCCAAATTTGATTGCTATACAAAAAGTTTTGGAAGAAAGATTGCAACTGCCAGTTAAAATCAGAAAAGGGCGGAAAGGAGGGGTTCTGGAATTGAGGTTCTTCAGCGAGCAAGAACTTAAAGCCATTATCCAGCGCTTGGTTGGAGAAATTCAATTGTAAAGTTCCATCTTGCTTTGCGTTTGCAAAGCGGTCAAAATTTAGATGGCATGCTTTCTGCTTGTGGAATTGTTGCCCTTTATAGAAAAAATTTCTCGTTCGCCTTTTATTAAAAGTGGCGAAATGGTTAAATTTAAGGTAGGTGAACAAAAAATGGCTCGCAAAGCAGTCCTAACTGAAAAGGTTGAGTTTGAATCTGAAGATGAACAGGAGCAGAAAATTACTTCAGTTCGTAAAGACGATGAAAGGCAAAAGTTGCTTGAAGCAACGATAGCCCAGATTGAGAAAAAACATGGCAAAGGTGCAATCATGAGGTTGACAGAAATGCCATCACGACTTCAAGTTGACGCCATCTCAACTGGAGCAGTTGAACTTGACATTGCTTTGGGAATAGGAGGGATACCGAGGGGACGAGTTACCGAAATTTTTGGGCAAGAAGGTTCAGGCAAAACCACTCTCGCCTATCACATTATCGCTGAAGCCCAAAAATTTGGTGGCGTTGCTGTTTATATTGACACTGAGCATGCCCTTGACCCTGAATATGCTAAAAATATTGGGATTGACCTTGAAAGGCTTTTGTTGTCTCAACCTGATACTGGTGAGCAAGCCCTTGAAATTGCAGATGCTTTCGTCCGAAGCGGAGCCGTTGATGTTATCGTCATAGATAGCGTTGCTGCCCTTGTGCCTAAGGCTGAACTTGAAGGCGAAATGGGTGAGTCTCATGTTGGATTGCAAGCGAGGTTGATGTCGCAAGCGTTAAGAAAACTTGTAGGCTCAATTCATAAGTCTCGGACCGCTGCTATTTTCACCAATCAAGTTCGGCAAAGAATTGGAATAACCTATGGCAACCCTGAAACTACCCCTGGCGGTCTTGCCCTTAAGTTTTACGCTACTGTTCGGCTGAGATTAAGTCGTGGCGAGCCTATTAAGGTTGGCAACGAAACTGTTGGGCACAGGGTAGAAGTTAAGGTCGTTAAAAACAAACTTGCTCCACCCTTCAAAGACGCAACTGTTGACATTTACTTCGGCAAGGGAATTTCTTGGGCTACCAGTTTGCTTGAAGCGGGTGTCAAGTATGGTGTCATCCAAAAATCAGGCAACTGGTTCATTTACGGCGACGAAAGATTAGGGCAGGGACGGGAGAATGCTAAAGCCTTCCTTGAAGCCCATCCTGAAATTGCTTCCAAAATTGATAGGGCTGTCCGAGAAAAGGCAGGTATTCTCCCACCAATGAAAGAAACAGTTTGAACTTGACGAAACCCAAAAATCACATCAGCCCCAGCAGTAAAACGAGGTCGTTGAACTGTGAGAGGTCACCTGAAAGGAAAGGCACAGGCACCACAAACAAAAGAACAAAAGATAGAACAAGCAAAGACAGCAGCCTTAAGGCTGTTGCGCTACCGACCTCGCAGCGAGCGGGAACTTTTAACCCGCCTGAAAGCGAAAGGTTGGGAGGCTTCGGTAGCAGAAGAAGTGGTTGAGCGATTGAAAGGCGTCGGATTAGTTAACGATTATCAGATGGCGGAAGAATATGTCCAAGGTGCTCTCTCTGACACTCAACCTCACTCAAGGTTTGAAATTAAATACAAACTGAAATCTTTGGGCATCTCGGAAGAAATTGTTGAAGATGTCCTATCCCTTTGGACAGATGAGGTTGAGTTTGAAATGGCAAAAAGATACATTGAGCGTCGTCTTGGACGAACTCGCAAGCCGACAGTGAAGGACATCTCAAGGGCTTTTCGTGCTGCGAAGCAAAAAGGCTTTGAACTTAGAGCAATTCGCTCCGCTCTCAATTCCTTCAGTGACCTTTCCTTCAGTGACCTCTCCGAAATTGACTGACTTCGTTTTGCTGTCAGGGCTGATACCAGCGAGGTGAGAGACAGATGGAACTCTTGATGGCTTTGGTCATCGGGCTTGCAATTGCTATTATCACTTCAGGGTCAATTATTCTTTGGGCTTGGCGAACTTTTCTTTTGCCTCAGCAACAAAAATTAGAGGCAATGAAGCAAAAACTTGAAGAAGAAAAAAGCAAAGCCGAAAGAATGCAAAAAGAAGCCGAGGAAAAATTCAAGGATGCCGAAACGAAACTTCGGGATGCTAACCTCTTAGTCCGTGAGGAATTGCAGCGTGAAAGGGATAGGCTTGAACAAGAGTATCGTGAGCGTAGGGAAGAACTTTTGAGGTGGGAACGAAGGCTTTCACAACGAGAAGAGCAGACTGACCGAAGGATGAACCAAATTGAAGAAAGGGAAAAAGCCATCAAAAAAGAAGAGCAAAGGATTCAAGCGTTGGTTAAGGAAGCGGAAGACCTGAACCGAAAGGCTAAAGAGGAACTTGAGCGCATCGCTGAGTTAACACCTGAACAGGCAAAACAAATAGTGCTTTCTAAAGTTGAAGAAGAACTCCAAGCAGAAATCGCCCGAAAAATTCACGAAGCCGAAGAGCAAATCAAACAGGAAGCCGAAATGAAGGCTAAGAAAATCCTCGCCACAACGATGCAAAGGTGTGCCGTTGAAGTTGCCTCTGAGATGACAGTAACGACTGTCTCACTGCCTTCCGAAGAAATGAAGGGACGAATAATAGGTCGGGAAGGTCGCAACATACGAACTTTTGAGTTGCTAACAGGTGTTGACCTGATCGTTGACGACACCCCCGAAGCGGTAGTTTTATCTTGCTTTGACCCCATAAGGCGTGAAATTGCTCGCATGGCTCTTGAAATGCTAATAGCCGACGGACGAATTCATCCTGCAAGAATTGAAGAAGTAGTTGAAAAGGCAAGGCAAGAGATGGAGCAGAGAATTATTCAAGCAGGTTATGAGGCTGCAAGGGCTTCTATGGTTGATAACCTACATGAAGGGCTAATCAAGTTGCTTGGCAGGTTGAAATTCCGAACCAGTTACGGTCAAAATGTCCTTGACCACTCTGTTGAAGTTTCTCACTTGGCAGGAATAATGGCTGACGAGTTGAAGGTAAATAGCAAAATTGCTCGTAGAGCCGGTCTGCTCCACGATATTGGAAAAGCCCTTGACCACCACATAGAAGGAAGCCATGTTGAAATTGGCATTGAAGTTTTGCGCCGATATGGTGAACCCGAAGAAGTTATCCATGCTGTTGCTGCCCATCACGGCGACATTGAGCCTAAAAGCGTTGAGGCAGTCCTCGTTTTGGTTGCCGACGCTCTATCGGCATCAAGACCAGGCGCTCGCAGGGAGAGTTTTGAAGCCTACATAAGAAGGCTTGAACAACTTGAAAGTATCGCTAAATCTTTCAACGGCGTTGATAAAGCCTATGTCATTCAAGCAGGTCGTGAAGTTAGGGTCATTGTCAAGCCTGAGCAAGTTGATGACGCTACTACGGCAAAATTAGCAAGAGAAATCGCCTTGAAAATTCAACAAGATACTCAATTCCCAGGTCAAATCAAAGTTACCGTCATCAGAGAGACGAGGGCTGTAGAGTATGCTCGTTAGTGCTATCAAGAATTGGAGTAAAGAGCATCCAGTCTTATGTCTCTTGACATGCTATGAAAAGCGGCTAAAATCTAAGGCGGCTATTAGCACTCTTTGAACTTAAGTGCTAAACTTCAGAAGACAAAATCTCTAAGTTACGGAGGTGATTGCGATGAGAGTTCGTCCGTTAGGGAGTCGGGTCTTGGTCAAGCCGAGAGAAGAAGAGGAGAAAACGCCAGGTGGAATTATCCTTCCAGACACTGCAAAGGAAAAACCTCAAGAAGGAATTGTTATTGCTGTCGGTCCAGGCAAGTTGCTTGATAGCGGTGAGCGCCGACCTGTTTCTGTCAAGGAAGGAGACATCGTGATTTTCAGCAAGTATGCTGGAACTGAAATCAAAATTGATGGCGAAGAATATCTCATCGTTGACGAAGATAGCATCCTCGCCGTAAAGGTTGTTGAGGAAAAAGAACCTGCCACTGCTCAAGCATAAACTTGACAAAAATCCTACGATGGAGGTGACAGAAGATGCCCAAAGAGTTGCTATACAGTGAGGAAGCAAGGCGAGCGTTAGAGCGAGGAGTTAATTCAGTTGCTAATGCTGTTAGGGTTACGCTCGGTCCGAAAGGGCGCAATGTGGTCTTAGACAAGAAATTTGGTGCTCCCTCAATCACTAAAGATGGCGTTACTGTTGCTAAGGAGATTGACCTTGCCCAGCATTTTGAGAACTTAGGTGCTCAACTTGTTCGTGAGGTTGCCAGCAAGACTAACGATGTCGCTGGTGATGGGACTACAACTGCCATTGTTTTGGCTCAAGCGATGGTTCGTGAAGGTTTGAAGATGGTCGCTGCTGGCTCTAATCCGATGGCTCTTAGGAAAGGGATTGAAAAAACAGTCCAAAGAGCCGTTGAAAAACTCAAGGAACTCGCCATTGAGGTCAAGACCCGTGATGACATTGAACATGTGGCTTCTATCGCTGGCAACGACCCAGAAATTGGAAAAATCATTGCAGAAGCAATGGACAAAGTTGGCAAGGACGGAGTCATTACTATTGAAGAGAGCAAAGGGACTGAGACGACAGTTGAGTTCGTTGAAGGTTTACAGTTTGACCGAGGTTACCTCAGCCCATACTTCGTTACAGACCCTGAGCGAATGGAATGCGTCCTTGAAGAACCTTTCATCCTGATCCATGAAAAGAAAATTAGCAGCGCTATGGACTTGGTTCCAGTTCTTGAGCGAGTTTACCGTGCAGGCAGACCACTCTTGATCATCGCTGAAGATATTGAAGGCGAAGCCTTGGCAACGCTCGTCATTAACAAACTTCGTGGTGTCTTACAATGTTGTGCTGTCAAGGCTCCCGGATTCGGCGAACGGCGCAAGGCGATGCTTGAAGACATCGCTATCTTGACAGGTGGGACTTTCCTGTCTGAAGAATTAGGAGTCAAGTTAGAAAATGTCTCCCTTGATATGCTCGGTCGCGCTCGCAAAGTTGTCGTGACGAAAGACGATACTACAATCGTTGAAGGTGCTGGCAGCAAGGAAGCAATTCAGGGGCGTATCGCTCAAATCAAGCGACAAATTGAAGAGACCGAAAGCGACTATGACCGAGAGAAGTTGCAAGAGCGGTTAGCAAAGTTGTCTGGAGGCGTAGCCGTCATCAAAGTTGGTGCTCCTACCGAAACCGAAATGAAGGAAAAGAAGCATCGCTTTGAAGATGCCCTTAATGCAACTCGTGCCGCTGTTGAAGAAGGGATTGTCTCTGGAGGTGGCGTGACACTCGTCCATCTCATTCCTGTCCTTGACGAACTTGAGAAGGAAATCACTGATCCTGACGAAAAGATTGGTGTCCGAATTGTCAAGCGTGCCCTTGAAGAACCGCTCCGACAAATCGCCGAAAATGCAGGTTGGGAAGGTTCTGTCGTCGTTGAGAAAGTCCGACATTTTGAAACCAAGACTGTCAACGGCGATGTCCATTTTATCGGTTTTGATGCTCTCCGTGAAGAATTCGTTGACATGGTTGAACGAGGAATTGTTGACCCAGTAAAGGTCGTCCGTTCTGCCCTTGAAAATGCCGCTTCCATAGCAGCAATGTTATTGACAACTGAAGCAATTGTTGCTGAAAAACCAGAAGAAGAAAAAGCGAAAACCCCAGGGCATCGCCCTGAATTCTAAATCGCCCTGAATTCTACGGCAAAAATGTTGAAACAAGGTGGGGACAGGTCTTTAGACCTGTCCCTTTACTGCTACCTCCTGTTTATCCTCAACCGACTTAACTGCCATCTTTCCAATTTTCGCTCTACTAACTTTCCTGATCTGTTTACCTATGACCCACCAATTTGCTGACTTGCTGATAAAAAGTTCAACTCTTCACAGTTGTAACTTCTCAGCATCCTTTAGCGCAGCGATGCAAAATTTTCATCACGGTGATGGCATTATGAGTTCCGACCGATACATCGTCATTCGCGGTGCAAGACAACACAACTTGAAAAACATTGACCTTGTGCTGCCGAAAGAGAAGTTCATCGTCATAACGGGCATATCGGGTTCAGGTAAAAGTTCGCTGGCTTTTGATACGCTTTACGCTGAGGGTCAGCGGCGGTATGTTGAGAGCCTTTCCGCTTACGCAAGACAGTTCTTGGGGCGACTTGACAAGCCCGATGTTGACTTCATTGAGGGTCTTTCGCCCGCCATCAGCATTGACCAAAAAGCGATGCACCACAACCCTCGTTCAACGGTTGCGACGGTGACCGAAATTTACGACTACTTGCGTTTGCTCTTTGCCCGCATCGGGACACCCCATTGCCACAAATGCGGTCGCCCAATCGTCCGCCAAACTCCAGAGCAAATCGTTGACCAAATCTTGAGTTTGCCCGAAGGAACTCGCATCCATGTCCTTGCACCGATAGTTCGCGGTCGCAAAGGGACTTACGGGCACTTGTTTGAAGAAATCCGAAGGCAAGGTTTCGTGAGGGTGAGAGTTGACGGGCAGGTCATGACCGTTGATGAAGCACTTCAGTTGCAACTTGACAGATACAAGCAGCACTGGATTGACATCGTTGTTGACCGCATAGTTGTCAAACCTGAGGTTAGGTCGCGCTTGCACGATTCTGTTGAAACCGCATTGAAAGCGGGGCAAGGCATCGTTGTGGTGCAGTTGGTTGACGGGACGGGGGACGGGGGACGAGGGACGGAGCAAACGACAACTTCACAGAAAACATCGCCCCGCGCCTCCCGCCCCTCGCCCCAAAACAACGAACTGATTTTCAGCGAACATTTCGCTTGCCCCGAATGCGGCACTAACATCCCTGAACTTCAGCCGAGAAATTTCAGTTTCAACAGCCCTTACGGTGCTTGCCCTGAATGCGACGGTTTGGGCACGAAAGCGGAATTTGACCCAGACTTGATCATCCCGAACAAAAACTTGTCAATAGCCGATGGAGCGATTGTGCCGTGGAAACTCTACATCAGCAACTACAAAAAGGAAATCCTTAAAGCGGTTGCCGAAGCCTATGGTTTTAGCGTTTACACGCCCATCAAAGACTTGACAAAAACTCAACTTGATGCGCTCCTTTACGGGACTGACCGACCAGTCCGAGTCAGTTATGTAAACCGCTACGGTCGCTATCGGACAATCACGACTTTCTTTGAAGGCATTATTCCAACTTTGCAGGAGGATTACCAAGACGGCGATGACGAATGGCGTGAAGAGTTACGCAAGTTCATGGCACTTCACCCTTGCCCCGCTTGCAAAGGTTCTCGCTTGAAACCTGAAAGTTTGGCTGTTACCGTCCGGGCAGCGATGAAGCCCAAATCACCTTTGCCATTCCCTGCCGACGACCCAAAAGAATGGGACGGGGGACGAGGGACAGGGGACGAGTTAATTCCTTCTCAAGACCCGCACCCCTTGTCCCGTGATTTGGTTTGGCGTTGGAACATCGCTCAGGTTTGTCAACTTTCTGTCAAGGAGGCGCTTCAATGGCTTGACGCTTTGAGGCTCACGGAGAAAGAGAGAACAATCGCTCACCAAATCCTCAAGGAAATCCGAAACCGCTTGCGGTTCCTCGTTGATGTCGGGCTTGACTATTTGACCCTTGACCGTGAAGCGTCAACCCTTGCAGGCGGTGAAGCGCAACGAATTCGTTTGGCAACGCAAGTTGGTTCGGGATTGACAGGTGTGCTTTACATCCTTGATGAGCCATCAATAGGTTTGCACCCACGAGATAACAAGCGGCTCATTGAAACGCTGAAAAGGTTGCGGGATATGGGCAACACTGTTATCGTCGTTGAACATGATGAAGAGACAATCCGCAATGCCGATTTCGTCGTTGACCTTGGTCCAGGCGCTGGCGAACATGGTGGCTATGTTGTCGTCACCGGCACTGTTGAAGATGTTGAGCGGTGCGAGCAATCTATCACTGGTCAATACTTGTCAGGCAAGCGGAAAATCCTTGTGCCAGAGTTTAGGCGCAAGCCGAAAGGTCAATGGCTTGTTGTCAAGGGGGCAAGATTGCACAACCTCAAAAACATTGAAGTCCGCTTCCCGCTCGGCTTATTCATTTGCGTGACGGGAGTTTCGGGTTCAGGCAAAAGCAGCCTCGTTGTTGACATCCTCTACAAAGCGCTCGCGCGAAGGTTGCACGGAGCGATGGAGTTGCCTGGCGACCACGATGAGATTTTCGTTTGGGACGAGGGGCGAGGGGCGAGGGACGAGGTGACAAAGTGGATTGACAAAGTGATTGACATTGACCAATCGCCAATCGGCAGGACACCGAGAAGCAACCCAGCAACTTACACAGGCGTTTTCACTTACATCCGCGAGTTGTTCGCTTCAACGAGAGAAGCGAAAGCGAGAGGCTACAAACCCGGTCGGTTCAGTTTCAATGTCAAAGGCGGAAGGTGCGAGGCTTGTCAAGGCGACGGTTACATCAAAGTTGAGATGCACTTTTTGCCCGATGTTTTCGTCCCGTGCGAAGTTTGCAAGGGCAAGCGATACAACCGCGAAACCCTTGAAGTGACTTACCGAGGCAAAAACATTGCCGATGTTTTGGACATGAGCGTTGACGAAGCCCTTGAGTTCTTTGAGCATGTGCCGCCAATCAAACGAATTTTGCAAACGCTCCACGATGTCGGATTAGGCTACATCAAACTCGGTCAGCCGGCAACGACGCTCAGCGGCGGTGAAGCGCAAAGGGTTAAGTTGGCGAGCGAGTTGTGCCGAAGGGCAACCGGACGAACGCTTTACATCCTAGACGAACCGACAGTCGGTTTGCACTTTTACGATGTTGAGCGGTTGCTCAATGTTTTGCATCGGCTCGTTGACATGGGCAACACTGTCATCGTCATTGAGCACAACCTTGAAGTCATCAAGACTGCCGATTGGGTCATTGACCTTGGACCTG
>JANXCD010000200.1 GCA_025060305.1 Armatimonadota bacterium
TTCAGGAGTTGACCCTTTGGGAGTCCCCGAAGTTGGAGATAATGAGTTTGTGTATGAGGAGAGATATGAAGAGAATGATGTGAGACTTTTAATCCCTGTCTCAGCAAGCATCATAGCAGGTTTTGAGCCAACGGAGGATTTGCTTCAGTGGTTTTCAAGCAAACTTGATTGGAAAGCATCGCCTCGGATAGATTGTGGTCCTGTAGACTTCCTTACAAGGCTTACCAATGGCTATAGGGGAAACAAGATTTTCCCTCGTTTTGAGGACTATGAGTTGGTACGTGTTGAGCAACCTGGAGCGTTTCCGGTTCAAATCGCTGTGGTAAGAGAAGGTCTTGCATATGGCGGTGAGACATTGCCTTTGGATAATTCGGGTTTTGGGAGGAGGCAAATAATTTTGACCTTCAATGGTCAAGATGTTCATGCTGCAAACATTGAGATATTCTTCCCCGCAACTGGAACTAAGCATCCAGAAGGGGGACCTGAAGGATGCTTCCTTATTGGTCCAATTCATCTCTGGTCAATTACTGTACCAAATTGGATGTATTACTATTGGCAGGCTCACCCACATCCGCAGGTAAGATATGCAAATCGGGGCTATAGTTTTTACTACAAAGGTCAAGACCATGTTCACATTGGTAATGATGTGATTAATGGACATGCAGAAGGCATTGATGGGTTGGGGCGTCGTTGGGAAACTTATATCCCAGAGCCACCATACAATGATCACAGTCCTGTCTTTGCCTATCAAGTTTATGGCATAGATGCCTACGTAAGGGCTGTTGCTCACGAGTTAGAACATAAACGCATCTATGACGAATATCACGAGTTAATTGAGCAGGCGTCTCAAGATGGAGTTACCTTAGATGACCCATTTGATGACTTTGATGGTGACGGTTTGCCTAACTTTGTTGAAGAGCAAATAGGGACTGACCCAGAAAAGCAATACAGTTTAGGTATGGACTGGCTTGATGACAATGAATTGATGGCGAACCTTGCTGAACATGGTGTTTTCGGTAATAAAGACGCAGACTGGTCAGATTTGGGATTGAATAAAGGCACACCAAGACAAAGAGTCCTTATTCGCCAGATAAGGTGAAATTTACCATAAAGGGAGGCGATGAAGGATATGAAGACGCTGAAGACCTTATTTAAGTTTGGAGTACATATTGGGGTTGTTTGTGGCATTCTTTTTGCGATTAGTTCCGTCCAACAAATAGTAAGAGGACAAGGAGAGCACGTGCATGCTAAAAGGGCTATAGTCCCTAAAGAAGGAGAAGCAATCGCTTTACTGAGGGAAATCGCCAAAAAGCGGGATAGGAAAGAAGTCAATTTGTTGTTGAAGCATCTCAATCACGAATCAGAGAGGGTGAGAGCGATGGCAGCATTGGTGGTTGGGAGGTTGGGAATAAAGGAACTTGAAGAGAAACTTTCGGAGATGTCAGTTAAAGGGCAGGAACATGAGAGGGATGCAGCAAAAGTTGCTTTGGCTCGCTTGAAGGCAGAAGTTAGCACAAATGACCCTTCAAAGCAGGTTAGCATTTTCTTAAGGGAATTAAGGCTTAGACCTAACCACTTGAAGATGGCAGGATGGGAAAGGAAGGCTCATGATTTGCCTACTTCTTTTGAGACGATGGCTTTAAGAGAAGTGGCAGACATAGTTGCAGAAGCAAACAAAACTGGGATTGAAATGTCGGCATGGGAGAGGAAAATTCCTTTTGAGGCTGATTATCCATCATGGTTGAAAGTTAAACTCAGCAAGATGGGGCAAAAGGAACGCATTTCCTACTTAATTCAAAACATTCTCACATTGCGTCCTACATGGGAAAGAGAATGTGATGCTCAAGCATTGGCTGACGAAGGTAAGGCTGCCGTGCCTGCTATTATCTCCGCCTTGCAAAAGATTCATAACGAAATTAAACTCAACGGGTTTACGAAAACAAGAGGTGCAGTAAGACTTTTGATTGACGCTTTAGAGTGTATAGGTGATGAAAAGGCTTTACCTATCTTGCAGGCATTTGTGGCTCAGCCTGGGATATTGTGGTACCACCCTCAAAAGCCGATAGACCATTTCACCCAAGCAGCAGCGAAGGTTGCCATTCAGTCTATCAAGTCAGGAAAGAAGCGTGGCATGCCTTCTCAATCCGATTACTGGTGATCGTATTTGATTAGGCATCAAGACATATATGCTCTTCATCTCAGCACGATAATGCCTACATCAATAAACTGCCCACCGACAGTTTGTCGGCAATGGACGGCGATGGTGTTTTCGCTTTCGCAAAAGCAAATCAACTGCTCAAGCACAAACTCAAAAGGTCAATTAAACCAAAATCGCTCAAAATGGCAGCAAAAAGCCCAAAACTGACCACCTTCCCAGTATTGACACGAAAAAAAAAGTGCTAAAGTTTTAGTTGGCTGACAAAAGGGAGGGATAGAAATGCTCCGTGAAGGGAAAAGAGTGAGGCAGGTTAAAAAGAAGTCTTCTTTCCTTGTCTC
>JANXCD010000201.1 GCA_025060305.1 Armatimonadota bacterium
CTTCCGCTGTCTTCTGGTGTCAGGACAATTGGCTCTCTCAAAAAATGAAAACCTTGGCGCAAGTAAATCGTCACCGGTTGTTTCAACTTGCCACCCTGCTGGCGTTTCAGTTGCCTAACTGCTTCAACGGCTCGGTGCAGAGTTGCAAACGGTCCGTCGGTTTTAGTTTTGTTTGGTGAAGGCAACTTGCCCGACCAAGCGTCGTTTCCGTTTGGCGAAACATAAAAGGCAATTTCTTTCACTTGAGCGCTCACGCCCTTTACCACCAAAATCACCCCCATGATGAAAATTGTCAACCTTGACCGCACCATTCCATCACTCCTCAATTTTTCAGGCGGATTTCATCCACTGCTTGAACCAGCAAACTTTTGAGCATAGACTGGACGAAATTTTGAAAGCCAATTGTAATATGCTTTGAGCGTTTCGGTTTAGATTGTGCATTTAGTGGAGGCATCAAAAGAGTTTGTCACTCTAATTGTCTCAACTCGTCCAAGTTCGCTTTGATTTTTGCACAGGCATCAACAACTGCTTGACAGTTTACCTTGTCAAGGAGCAAATGGTTGCTCAGGGCTATTTGCTCATAAGCGCAAACTCGTTCAGCGTTAGGGCAAGGCATAACTTTGTGCTGGACATCGCTTTGTGCGTAACTTGGGTTTTTGTAAACTGGAACTCCATACGCTGTGCCTACTGGAATGCCTTCTGCTCGCATCGCTTTCAAAAACACATCACGATGAACATTTCCAAACTCTTCGGGGACATAGCGGATGATAAAAAAGTAATAGCCACGCTGCGTTATCCGTTCATCGGGTTTCAGAGTTTTCAAGCCAAGTTGACGAAGTTGCTCAGTCAACCAAGCACCATTTTCCATTCGTCGTTTTGTTTGCTCTGGCAGGCGTTTCAGTTGCGCTCTTAAAATTGCACCTTCCCACTCGCTCAACCTGAAATTACCACCAACGATGTGATGCTCGTAGCGACCTACTCCTTTTGGGCGACCGCAGTTGTGGAAAGCCCAGATGCGTTCGGCGAGGTCTGAATTATCGGTTATCACTGCTCCACCTTCACCTGAAGTCAAACTCTTGCTTTGCTGGAAACTGAAGCAACCGCAAGTTATGTGTGCTCCAACTTTGCGGTTTCGCCACTCCGTCCCTTGACCGTGAGCGCAATCTTCAACGACAGGCAGATTGTGTTTTTCGGCAATAGCCTTAATTTTGTCAAGGTCACAAGGATAGCCAGCATAATGAACCACGCAAATTGCTTTCGTTCGTTCAGTGATTGCTGCTTCAACGGCGTTTGGGTCAATTTGATAAGTTTCAGGGTCAATATCAACGAAGACAGGAACACCACCGCAGAGGACAACGGCATCGGAAGTAGCGATGAAAGTGATTGAAGGCACAATCACTTCGTCTCCCTTTTTAATTCCCAAAGCCCAAAAGGCAACCATCAATGCGACAGTTCCATTGCAGACAGCAACGCAAAAGCGAGCATCATGGTAATCAGCCCATTCCTTTTCAAATTGAGCAACTTCACTTTCAATTTCAGGCACTCCAAATCGCCACCATTCGCCTCTCTCAAGGACTTTCAAAATTGCTTGTTTTTCTTCATCGCCAAATTCTGGCCACTTGATTTTCAGCCCTTTGGGTGCGACGGGTTTGCCACCTAATGCAGCCAATTGAGCCATCGTTAGCACCTCACATTTGTGTTCAGACTTTGACTTTTATCCTACAAACTTTAGCATGCAATGAGGCTGCGACTAATCCTTCCACGAGGTTAAGTCTAACATCGTTTTTCTTTTTTGTCTACGATTTTGCCAAAAAGAAACCTGTAAGTTAGATCCAAATGTGCAAGTGGGATGACTGGGAAGTTCCTTCAAGCAGCGAGGTCAACAAGTAGCAGGTTAAGGGAAAGATGCTTTCAAATATCAGGCTAACCATTAACACAGTTGCTACTTGTTGACCTCACTTGCACATGAACTTTTAAGCATGAATTGAAAATCCAAATCCTTCAAAATTGCAGAAGCGACACGCATCCCTCCTAAAGCCACAGCCGTCGTGGATTGACCTGGGAAGATGCTGTCGCCGACGAGCCAAACACCATCGCAAATTCGTGGGTTAACAGAGCGAAACAATGAAGTTTGAGGAAAACCTCCAACCCAACCAAATGGGCGAAGGGTGTAACGCTGAAAGGTGACAGGAGTGCCCGAAAGCAAAATTGAAACGGCATCCCTCAAGTTCGGGATAACTCGTTCGGCAGCACAAAGCATTTTCTCTGTAAACTCTCGCTTCCTTTGCTCGTAAGCCCTTTTATCTTCTTGCAGCAATTTCCACCAAGTCAGCAAATTGGTGTGGGCGCTCATCGTGATGGCACGATAACCTTTCGGTG
>JANXCD010000202.1 GCA_025060305.1 Armatimonadota bacterium
GGCGTGGTAGGCTTTTTCGTCCATCCTTTGTTTGAGTTCGTTCGCTTCGTTCACACACCTGCTATCAGCCCAAAGCAGAAAGGGCGTTATTGCGTTGCCATTTTTGTCAACACCTAAGATGCTGTGCCAGAGGGTGCAAATTGAAACGGCAGCGATGCGACTTGCGTTCGCTCCAAGTTGCTCTATCACACTATTCATGGCTTGCAAAGTTTGTTGCATTAGCCAATCGGCATCCAAGAAGGCGCCGCCGTCAGGTGTCGTTTGCGGTTCGTAACTTAATTGCGCTCTGATTTTGGGCAACATTTGTCCTTGCTCTTCAAAAAGCAGAATCCGAAGCGATGAAGTTCCGATGTCTACGCTCAAAACCAATTTTTGCTTCATTGGTTTTTCACCACTTGAAAAAGGAAGTTCGCCAACAATTACGAAAATTTGTAGCATGACTTTTGGGGAAGGGATAAAGCCTGCAGCGTGGTTGTGAAAAAACTTCAATCAAGAGAAATGTCAGACAGAGGTGTGAGACGGGATTGGCGAAGGGACGGGTTAAAGTCCGTCCCTTCATTTTTTTTGCTTCGTTTTTGCAAAATTTTACGGTCGGCGTCCATACTTGGCTTCAAACTCTTCTGATGATAATGTGTAGTAGTCTCTGTTCATCTCAATGAAATGCTTCCATTGGTCAGGCACATCATCTTCAAAGAAAATAGCATTGACAGGGCAAACAGGTTCACATGCGCCACAATCAATGCATTCATCAGGATGGATGTAAAGCATGATTTCGCCTTGATCTTCATCTTCACGAGGGTGGATACAGTCAACTGGACAAGCCTCAACGCAAGCCCTATCTTTGACATTTATGCAAGGTTCACAAATGATGTAAGCCATTGACTCCAACCTCCTTTCTCAAATTTTTTCAGCCTCACTCAATTTAGAACTTTAGTGAAACTTCGTCTTTGAGCATCGTCAAGAAGGAGGGCTAAATTTCAACTCAAATCAAGTCTCTTCAAATCAAGTCTCTTTTGATAGCGTTTTCTCGCTTCAGTAGTTTGCTTCGCCATTTTAGCCAAAGCCAATATGCCAATGCTGTTAATCCACCTAAAGCCAAAACTAAAACCATCATTTTGTCAAGCATTTGTATTACCCATTCGCCGAACCAATCTGTCAAGTAAGCAACCATGAAAAATCTCGCACCTCGCCCAATGACGCTCGCAACGATAAACCCCAAAATACTCAATTTGAAGACACCACTTGCAATGGTGAAGACTTTGTAGGGGATGGGAGTAAAGGCTGCAATGAGGACGGCTGCAACACCATAGCGGTCATAAAGGCGTTCAACTTGTTGAACTTTTTCTCTGTTGAAAAGTCTGTCAAGTATTGGTCGTCCTCCCCACCTTCCGATAAACCAGCCACCAATTGCTCCAACCACACTACCGAAAGTGCAAACAAAAGCAGTGATGAATGGGCTGGCATTAATCGGTGGCATAACGAGAGCAATGACCAAAACATCAGGCGGAATGGGAAAGAAAGAAGACTCAGCAAAGGCAACAATGAACAAACCTGCCTGACCATAACTGTTGACAATTTGAATTGCCCATTCCTTCAAGCCTTCAAGCAACCTTTAGCACCTCCAAAGTTTTGTAGTTGATTATAAGACTTGACTGGTGGACATCGTTTGTAGTGTCTAACGAAAAGTAGGTGCTGGCGAAACCAGCCCGAAATTTACATACAGATTTCATCTGTCCCTGCAATAGAAATTTCCGACTAATGAATTCGTCACTTAGTTTGTTCGTTATCAACCACCTAAAGCCAGTGGCATGGATACAAAGCACCAACAAACTTTTTTGTCAGCGGCGTCTTTGCATTGAGTGTTTAGGATCTTGCGTTCAATATTTTGCGTTTTTGAGTTTATTCGTGCAAGTGTGAAAGTATGTGCGTGAAGACAAACGGGAAGCAGGAAGGTTTATTTTGGTTTGGTGCAAGAAGATGAAGAGAGCAAGCCTATGGCTCGCCGATTTTTTCTGTTTGGAATTAACCGAACCTTTCAAAGCAGCAACAAAATTTTTGCCAAAGAGCGAAAGCGTTTAACCGCAACAAAGCAAGGGGCATGTGAATCCTTGCAAGTTAAGTCTTTGAAACTATCGCCACTTTTGAGGTAGGCAAAAGATGAAAGTATATGCTCAAGCATCGTTCATTCGTTTCGTCTATCCTTTCCTTTTTGATGGCTCAACTCTCAGCGAACGCAAGCAATCAATTGAGCGTTCGGAGTGGAAAGGAAACGAGCAGGAAAGGAAGTTTCGTGTCTGGCGATTAGTTCGCTTCCCGAAAGACGA
>JANXCD010000203.1 GCA_025060305.1 Armatimonadota bacterium
ATTAAGCGATTGATTACAAAAACCCAGCCTTGATGCCATCCAGGGCTGAAGAGCGGTGGTGGTTCCCAGTGCCACAGTTGTTCACGCAATTGGCAAGGAAATTGGAACGAATGAAGCAATTGAAGATAACTTCGCCAGTGTCGGAAAGGGAAACGGCGATAATTGAACCGATCAACAAACAATACCTTCCACTCGTCAGAAAGCCAAGTCGCTAATTCCCTTTGGCGCACGCCAACCGCTTCCCAAGATTCGTTAGCAAGCATTACAATGCCAAGTTCTTTAACCTGTTGCATTTGCTTCATCCCTCTTGAGTATCTGAAATGACTGGAGAGCAATTTTTAATTGCAGTAACAGGGTTTCAATACAATCCTTGTCCTTTTAAGACTTATGCTTTACGCATTACGCTTTTGAATAACTCCTCTGTCTCATCCAAATATCGCTTTAGAGTGAACCTTTCTTCCACAAGTTTTCTGGCGTTTTGACCAAGTTTAATGACTAATGAGGGGTTGCGAATTAGTTGCTCCATTCGCTCAGCCAAAGCATCGGCATCGCCGAAAGGAAAAATCAGGCAATTTTCGCCATCAATCAAAATTTCATCTGGTCCGCCACATCTGGTCGCAATAATTGCCAAACCTGCCGCCATCGCTTCTAAGAGAGCATTTGGGAAGCCCTCCATTTGCGAAATAAACACGAACACATCATGCTCATTTAGCACTTTCGGCATCTCAGACTGGTTGATTTTGTGTTTTACTTCCACAAATTCACCAAGTTCAGTAATGCGTTGGAAAACTTTCTTTTCATAATCTGGGTGAAGGCTTGTCCCAGCTGCGATTGTTAATTTGATTGGCAACCCTCTTTGAGCCAACTTGTTAACTGCTTCCAAGCAAGTAAGCGGGTCTTTTTCTGGGTCTATCCGACCTGCAAACAAGAAGCGGGGTGGGTTATGGTAACTTTCTGGCAGCCGAGTCAAATAACGATTGATTTCCACACCACCGTAAATGACCACAGGATTTTTTACTTGCCAACCCTCTCTTTGTATGCACCAATCTCGGACGAAACGGCTATTGAAGGTTACCGTATCGTAAGCGATAGGCTTAGGTTCAGTTGGAATCCAGAGCGAAGCCAATTTCACGAGAGCCTTTTTGGCTAAATTTTGGACAACTCCCCTTGCTGGCGTCCTGCAAAAATGAAACCATAAGTCATCTGGAATAGCTGGGACACCTCCACCAACGAAAACAACTACAGGAACAGGTGAAGTCTCGTGGACATAGTTTACAAATGCCGCTGTGCACCAGTTCAAATTCCAACGGCAAATGACATCGGGTTGAAATTCTTTCAAAACTTGCCGATAAACCTTGACATTGTGACGATAGACGAAAACCCATTTGAAGGCTGTTCGCTTGGGGTCTTCTGATAATTTTGAACGCAACAATCGCCAAACAAAACCATCTTTACTCGGGCCATTTTCACGCCGATAAGTTGTGAGCACTAAAACATCGTGTCCTCGTTGTCTTAAGCCTTCGGCAGTCCTTTGGCAGCGAACTTCATGACCACCGATGACATCGGAAGGATAGCCGTGAATGATAAAAAGCAAGCGCAAAATTGGTCACTCCTTGGTTAAAGCGTAATGCGTAAAGCGTAATTTGATGAGAAGATGAGGCTACTGACAAGCAAAAAATGAGTTCAAGGTGCGAAGCGGAATGTGCGAAATTCTTGGGCATTTTTTGGTTAGGTAATTCGAAAATTGGGCGATTGGGCAATTCGCAAAACTAAGCAATCGGAAATTTAACGCACAACGCATTTTTTTCTGGTTGGCTTAAAGGTTCGCTTCAGATAATGACCAAAGTTTTAGGGCTTTGTAAAAATCCCTTTAACGAAACGCTTTTTGTCCACCTAACCGAGTTAGGTGTCTACGAAAACGAAGCAGGCTTCGTATTTTAGACCCCGAATTA
>JANXCD010000204.1 GCA_025060305.1 Armatimonadota bacterium
CACACGCTCACAACCGATGAATTTACTCTTGTCAATTTGCGTCAAGCCCCTGCTTATTTCGCCTGGCAAGTTTTGTCGGAAGGAAAGTTGCTTTTTTGTCGGGATAAGACGCAAATCGCAGTTTTGGCAGAGCGAATCTATATGGCTGCCCCAGAAGCGATTAGATTGCGACGAACTGGCAACATAGAATTTCTGGAGGCGATTTCATTGCATAAGCACTTCATTGATTTTCACCGCATAACGGAATTCCTTCGTTTGATCTCTGAAGACATTAGAGATTTGGAATCGCAAAGGGAGGTTTCGGAACAAGTTTATGTAGAGTCAAGGGGCATTCAAGCCATTGTAGAGAGAAGACTTCAAACTGCTGTTGAGAGTTGCATCAATATTGGCAATCACATAATTGCTCGGTTGGGATTGAGAGCGCCGAAAGATTACGCTGATGTCTTCAAAATTTTGGCTGAAGCGCAAGTTTTGTCCTACGAACTTGCACAGCAAATGATGGACATGGCACGATTCCGCAATTTGTTGGTGCACCTTTATTGGGAAATTGACCACAATAAAGTTCACGAAAGTTTGCCACAACGCATTGAGATATTGAAAACTTTCTCACGAAGGATTGTTGAGTGGATGAAAGAGCAAGGGTTCACTAAATTGTAAAAGTCGCTCCGAAGATGGACAAGGAACTCACACTCAGCGCTGAACTTGCAAAAGTGGCGGTGAACCTTCATGGAACGAAGTGCCGATTGGATGGATCAGGCTCAAGGCGACTTGGAACATGCTCGTCACGACCTTAGCGCAGGCTTTTACGATTGGGCTTGTTTTTCATCCCAACAGGCTGCGGAAAAAGCGGTTAAGGCAGTGTTCCAAAAACTTGGGGTTGAAGTATGGGGACATTCTGTTGCCGACCTGCTTTTAGAGTTGAGTCGTCACGGTCAACATGTGCCTGACGAACTTATTGATTTTGCCCTTGAACTGGACAAAGCCTACATCCTGACACGCTACCCTAACGCTCATCCTTCTGGTTCGCCCCGCAGACGCTACACCAGAACCGAAGCGGAAAGGTTGGTTGCATATGCGGAACAAATCTTGCAATTCTGTGAAAATCTTCTCGCCAGCATACAGTCGTGATGAATTGGTGGAAATTTTGGGAGAAGGACTGCGAAAGTTAGCCGAAGTCCTTCCTGTTAAACTTGCCGTCCTTTTCGGTTCATGGGCGAAAGGAAGGGCTACCGCCTTCAGCGATATTGACCTTTTGGTCATTTACTCAGACCCACCCAGAGAAGACGCTTACAAGATAGTTCGCAAAATTTTGAATGTCCGTGGTTTGGAACCCCATGTTTACTCGGAGAACGAAGCAAAACAAATTGAAAACACTATAAGGCGAATGATAACCGATGGGATCGTTCTGTTCAATGAAGTCTAAACTATAGTTTTTGCATATCCTCTTGGCCAACCAAATCAGGCAATTTCTAAAAAGCAAAGGTTGCAGAAAGAAGTTTTCAAAAAAGAAGGTAGCATTGCCCTTTATGGACGATGGCTGTTGAAAAAACTGCCGTCAGAGACAAGTCCTGACGCTACCGATCAAGGGCGTTGTAGCGTTGCCCCTCGTGGGCGACAGGTTCTGGAAAACAGCCCCAAAATTCCCACCATTCCGAGACTGATGGCTACTAAGACGAAGCATGCTGATTTTTCCGTTGCGCGTTGCGAGTTGAGGGTTGAATTTTCTCTAACGCACAA
>JANXCD010000205.1 GCA_025060305.1 Armatimonadota bacterium
GTTACGAGCGTGAAAATGGTATGTTTGTCACTGATGTTTGGGACGACATTCGTGAGTTAACATCAGGTTACTTTGCAGGCGAGGAAGCGTTGCGTCATCCCGACGGAAAGCGTGTCTGCACACAACAAGCACCTATCGCATTGCTTTTGAGGATTTTGCTGGCATCAACGCAGCATGGCGATTGGGTTTTAGACCCATTTGCAGGGACAGGGACAACTTTAGTCTTCGCCGAACAGTTAGGTCGCAACGCCGTTGGAGTTGAAATTGACCCGCAAATGGTGGAAGTTATCCGTTGGCGCCTTCGTATTCGTCGCCCTGCCGACAGCATCGCACCTTTCCGCCACTACTACCGCTAACTTGGACAACATCTGGTCGCCCGATACACCAATTTACCCAAATTCTGAAACTGCCACGCTTAGTTTATTTGAGCGAGAGGGTAAAAGTGGTGGGCATTCTTAGACTGTATGTGACACTTGTGCAAGGGCTGTCAAGCCAGCCAAATGAAGCAACGACAAAAAGTTTGGATGAACTGGCAGGCAACTACATTGATTTCGCCTACATTGGAAGCAGGCGATTTTGCTTTCAATGGTCATTAACTTGAGCGGTTTAGCAATTCGTGTTTTAAACTTTTCAAGGTAGCAAAAGGTTGGAGCGTGTTGTTTTGTTAAGGAAGATGCCCTTTGAGGTCAGTCAACCATCGGCTAAAGCCGATGGCATGACATGGTTTAGCACCAATAAACTTTGGTCAATGATCATTGCGATTTAGAAACCATGGTGAGGTGCTTGAGGAAATGGAGCGGTTCAAAAGTTGGGTAGCTTGGAGGGATGAATTCAGCGGAAACTTGGCAATCTTTTGCAGTGATGAAAGGTTCGCTGCAGCGACTTTGGAGTTCCTCAGGCGACACCTTGAGATTGACCGTTGTGATTTGATGGTTGTTGCTGGCGGGCCAGCGTTCATTCCACAGAACGAAACCGCACTGATAGAAAGGCTTGAATTGCTGCTCAAAGCCCACGAAATCAAACAGGTCATTATCATAGCCCATGATGATTGCGGCTACTACAAACATCACCATAAGAGATTATCACCCCAGATGCTGAAGGAAAAGCAGCGTGATGACCTTCTGACAGCCTTGAAAGCCTTTCAAGCCAAAGTCATCCGAGCAAGAGCCTTCTTTGCATTTGTTGAAAATGGCGAGGTTATATTTGAAGAAATCAAGGAGTAATTCATAGAGCGACTTTTACACTTTAAGGTAACGATTGCGTTAGACTCTTTCAGTCGGGTGACATGTTGTGGCGCGGATTTTGTTCTTAGTGTTGATTCTGGCACTGACAGGAGGGATTGCGTTGGCTGGTTTGAATGCCGTGGATTTGAGGTGTGAGTATCTGGTCAACCCTGTCGGCGTTGATGTTTTGCAGCCGAGATTGAGTTGGATTGTTGAAGCCACCAACCAAAACGAACGAGGACAGCGTCAAACCGCTTTTCAAATTATCGTCGCCTCCAGCAAAGAAAACATTCACAAAGACATCGGCGATTTGTGGGACACAGGCAAAGTTGCTTCAAGCGAAACTATGGTGGTTTACGATGGCAAACCTTTACGGTCTTTGATGGAGTGCTGGTGGAAAGTTCGTGTTTGGGACAAAAATGACAAACCTTCACAATGGAGCGAACCTTCAAGATGGG
>JANXCD010000206.1 GCA_025060305.1 Armatimonadota bacterium
TCTCCTTTTATTGCAAACAAAACCTTGATAGTGACAATCTCGCTTGGATAAAGGTTTGATTGGCTGTGCTTTTTGAAGTCTTTCCTTTCATCGTCTATCTTGCAGAAGAGTTCAATGATAAAATCCTTGTGACAATTGGTTTGGGCATGGGAGTTGACCTTCTATTGTTTGGAGATTGCTTCAGTAATTTGACCAACTTCCATGCTTGTAAACTAGCACCATTGGTTAGTACACGCTTACTGGCATGCCGAATTCTTTTGGACAGGTTTCACCTGCCCATACAAATCAAATTTTCGGCAAGGCATTAACTCTGCCCACCAACACTCCTATCTCAACCTTGCCACTGTCGTCGCTTGAACTTGCCTGCCTTCATCATCAGTTGCCACCACTCGGACAATGTATGCGCTCGTCGGCAACACTTGACCATCTCCATTTCTACCCTGCCAAATAACTTGATGCCTTCCTGCCGACCTGCTTTGCCCACTCTCCAAAACCGCCACCCTTCGCCCTGTCAGCGTCAATACTTCAACTTGCGTCTGCGCTGCCTTCGTCAAGGCAAACTCTATCGCAAGGCTTCTTCCTCGCATCGGAACCGCTTTCAACCCAACAACCTGCAACGGTCTCGTGTTCCCAGCCTCCGCTATCACCTTGAAGCGCCTTGATGTCTCTCCTTCACTTGCAACGAACCTGTATGCACTTTGCGTCCTCATGTAAAGCCTTTTGCCTGTCACCATGTCAACAAGCCACAAACTCACATCTCTCGGAGCATAACCTACTCCATCAAAAGTCAAAGTGACTTCTCTGCCTTGTCCTTTGCCCCTTGCCCCTTGTCCCGTGTCCCACTTCACAATCACATCCCATTCTTGCCTTTGACCCAAACCTGTCCTGAAATCGGCAACAGTTGCATTTCCGTTTTTGTCAAGGAACAAAACTTGAACTTTTTGGTTGTTTTGACTTTCAGGCGGTGAAGGAGGTTGGGAAATTTGCAGCCTTGTGGTGGGTGAAACTCCAAAGAAGCCTTTTCCTTCTTGCCCATCAACTTGAGCCACCAAACTTGCAAACCAACCTTCAGGCTTTTTGCCAGCAAGTCTTGTTTTCCTGCTTCTGTTTCCTTCAGGTGCAGGCAAAATCAAGTTGCAATCTTGCCAAGCATAAACCCATGCACCTTCCCATGCATGAATCTTGTTGTCAACATTGGGGATGAAGTTGCTGTCAAAGACCAACTGGTAAGCGTTACCGTTCCAACGCCAAGCGTAAGGTTCAATGATGCCTCGTGCATTCATGAGCGGTCTCGTCTCGTTGCCCACTTGAACTTGAATGGCTTCCAAATCCCAAATCAAATCAACAAGCCATGGGTTGCCAATTAAGTTCCAGCCACGCTTAAGTTGGATTGTGAAAGGTTGAGTATCGTCAGGAACATAACCGAAAACTCTCGGAATTGTCGGCTCGTTCAAACGCACCCAATAGGCTCGCCCTGGAACCTTTTCTGGTTCACTAAACTTGGTGGCATTATTAGGATAGAGCACATAACCACCTTGACCGTTATTTGCCATCGGATCCCAAGTTGCCCACTTGTTTTCAGGGAAGTTGAACACGACCTTAGGATCATCATCTTCACTTTGGACAGGAACGGCAACAATGCGCAAACCTTGAGAGATTTGCGGTGCACGACCAA
>JANXCD010000207.1 GCA_025060305.1 Armatimonadota bacterium
TTGCGTAACAGTAACAATCATTGTGACCTACATCAGGATAGTGAACTTTATCTGGACAAATACAAGGATAAACTTCAACTGACTGAACATATGCATTTACTTCCAAAGCCGCTTTAACTTGATGGTTCTTGTAACTATCGGCAAAATCGTCGTAAAAGTGCAGAACGAACCTGTATGTCCCTGCCTTCTCAAATGACAATCGTTTGACTTCACTGTTGATCCCTTTCCAAGTTAAGCCTCAATTCTACTTCCCTTACAGAGAGCCCTCCAACATGCCCATCAGCAAATACAACATTGCACAAGTGCTTGAATTGAAGAAAATGATGACGGGAAATTGGTCTTCCAGAATCGTCACACTCAAAAAGAAGGATTGTGCTTTCCGGATTTTTAATCTCTTTCATTCTCTTACCACTTAAGTGAAAGTTCATGCAGTAGTATCGTGTTTGAGCGACGATGGCGTCTGGACACCGGTAAACTTGTGAATTTTTGAGATAGGCAAATATCTGCTGCTCCCAGTTCTGATAACTTGGAAGTTTGCCATTATGCTCTGATGCATAAAGTTGTATTGCCAAGCCCAATTGCTTAAGATTACTTTTGCAATTCCTCCCCTTGAGGCAAAGCACTTCCTGCGGGATATTAAGCATCTTCTTCACCCATCTTTGCAACAACCAAATTCTTTCCTCCCAGCATTTGGAGCAAACGGTTGCATCTCGGTAAGTTGCAAAGAAAAGAGTCGTCGCAATTAATGCTGTTGCTGTAATCCATAGAGATAGCATCTCCGAATGATTTGCCTTATTCATGTTATCATCCCCTACCAACCTTTATAGTTGCGGATTTTCTTCAGACATTCGTCACAAAACTCCAGGTCTATTAAGGCAGTTGGTGCGCCGTCATACATAACACAAAGTTTTCCATTCCTTGTCTTAGGTGTCTTATCAATCGGATGATCATCCAGTCCAAACTGATGTCCCAGTTCATGGATTACTGTTGCTTTAATATAGGAGCGCTTAGTATCCTCATCGGCTCCGCCAATATCAAGATGAAGTTTCACGAAAACATAGGAATAGCGCTCAGATTCTGAACTCATTCCATATTTACCGCCATTTGAGCCAGTCATATATGCTGCGCCAATTACATGAACATACCGACCAGCATTACGGTTGTCGTAATAGAAGAAGTATTCACGAGAATACATGTTGCGGTCGCTCTCCATCGGCAAAGTTTCTCGGTAAGGCACTATTGTGCAAACACTTGGTAACACGCATACTTGTCCTTTACATTTGTTTCCTGCAATGTGCACTATCCAACCCGCCCGTCTAAAAACAGTTCTTACCTCAGAACTGCGAGCCAATGGATCCAGTTTCTTACCATCAGGTGTAACCATCCAATGATCCTCAATGTGAAAGACCTTCAAAGATTCTGCCATGTTCACCTCCAAAGCCGCTTTGACTTGATGGTTTTTGTAACTATC
>JANXCD010000208.1 GCA_025060305.1 Armatimonadota bacterium
GGTTCATTAATCCCCCATCAACCAAAAGGGTCAATTTATCAGGAAGAGAAGAAACAATTGAAGAAAGCAAAGACAAACACTCTTTACTTCAAAGTTTGCTGGTGCTTTATTCCATGCCACTGGCTCCAGCCAGTGGTTGATGACGAATTTGCGAGCGCCGAATTTATTCGGCGAAAAAATTCCGCCGTCTGAAGACGGCACTCAAAAAATTCGTCAGCGACTGTGGGCTAAAGCCCATAGCATGGTTGGGAAAATGGTCACCAACAACATTCGTAATAAAGAGCGAAGCCGATTTTCTTTCAAAAAATGCCTTGCACATACCCCAACTTTTAACCTAAGGCTCTAATGCGAAGGTGGTAAATCTTTTGGGTGACTCTTCGGGTTATATTTTCTTTTCGGAATCGTAATCATATAATAGGGACGCAAAATCTACTTGTAGAGGTGAAACAAAATGAAGCGGATGAAAAAGCCAATTAGTCTTGCGTTAAGTCTTGTAATGATTACAGCAGTGTTGGTAGGATCTGCCTCAGCGGCTCCGTTGATCGTGAACGGGGGTTTTGAAACGGGAGATTTTACTGGCTGGACTTTAACACTCCCTAGTGGAGCCTCCGCCAGTGTTGTAACTTCATTCACCAGTGATCAAGGGCTACTTTACTCCCCCGTAGAGGGTAACTATTTTGCTGTGCTTAAAACAAATGGTGCAAACCTATTCACAAAGTTGAGCCAAGTTATTACTATCCCCTCTGGGGCTTGGGTAGAAGGTTGGGCAGCGTTTGATGCTCGAGATCATCTTCCGTTCAATGATACAGCCTATGTGAGAATCTATGATGAAACAGGCACCACATTGCTTGCTACTCCATGGTTTTCAGATGTTGCGAAAGTCGGTAATTATGGCGATGATCCCTAGACCTACTGGCAGTGGATACCGCCTGCACCTGGAAAATATATTTTGGAGTTATCTGTAGGCAATATTGGTGATCCCATTTATGATAGCTATGCCTTGTTTGATGCAAATATCGTGACTCCTGAACCTTCTTCTTTGTTGTTACTTGGTGTTAGTTTTGGTCTTCTTGGTTTAAGGCGAAGGCATCGTTGGTTTTTGTCTTCTGTTAAATGACGATGCTCTTTAATCAAACAATGAACTCTGCAAGTCAGGGGGGCTTTGCCCCCCTGACAAGTTCTTTTAAAGTGGTTAGTGAATTGAGTTCAATCTTCCCCGCCCAAAATAGCGACGATACGCTTCCTGAACAAGGCTCTCTTCAATGCTACCGTCCCTGCGAACTCGGACGATTCCACGATTGCTGTAATAACCAATGGTGCTAGTTTACAAGGGGCATGGAAGTTGGTCAAATTACTGAAGCAATCTCCAACAAAAGGAGGTCAACTTCCA
>JANXCD010000209.1 GCA_025060305.1 Armatimonadota bacterium
GTTTGTGGCGGTTCGTCCTTCGGTGGGATGTCAATGAGCACATCCTCTTCAGCGAGCCAGTGGATGCAGTTGGCGGCAAATGCCCCGTTGAGCAAGTTGCGGATGAATTGGTTCGTCGCAAAGTCAGAATCGGCAATCACGACAACTCGCATCTTCTTTTTGCCAGTCACATTCTTTTCAACTGCAGCAGCAAGGATGAATGGACCACTTTCTTCGTCTGGCTCTTTTCGGACAACACCTTGCAATTTTTCTTCACGCCAACTTGAAGCACTTGTCTCAATCAACTCAGTCAAGGTGACACCAGAAGGAGTTTGAGTTTTTCGCTTGATCGGTCGTGCAGTAATGAACAAAACTGCTTCTTGCCTCGCTTTTTGGAATGGTCTGGTTATGTCATGGAAACGGAAGCCAAAAGTGAAGATAGCAGCAGCGTCGGCTAAAATGTTGTTTGCTGGTTCAACCACCATTCCTGTTTTCGCTTCCAATCCCCATTCGTCAAGCCAGTCGCTGAAGGAAGGAGCAGGTTCAGGTTCAAGCATTAGCATAATCTTACCGCCTTTGTCCAAGTAGGATTTGATTGCTTGCTTTTCCTGCGGGAACAAATCCCTCTGAGCACCACCAATGACTAAAACATCGCAATCTTTAGGGATGGTTTTCTCTGTCAGCAACTTCAACTCTTTGACTTGGTAATTGAGCCGTTCTAAACCACTTTTGAGTGCACCATAGCCTTCGTCGGCAAAACTATCGTAAGTGTGCTCGCCATGACCTTGAAGGAAGTAAAGGGTTGGCTTTTTGTCTTTCGTGACCTTAATTAGTGCGCCCGTAAATTCCTTTTCGCTCCCGAAACTCACCCGCTCCCGCTTGCCATCGGCTTCAAAAACCGTGACACCAGTTCCCGTCACTTCGTATTGCCTTGCCAACGCTGGCTCAATTCTTGGGTCAACGACACGGGTTTTAATTTTCGGGTTTGCTGCCTCATAGCGTTTAAGTAAATCACGGACACGAACGAATTCCTGTGAGTTAACATCGTAAAAGGCAATAGCATTGACTTCCTTGTTGATGTTTCGGACGACCCTTAAAGTTTGTGGTGAAAGAGTGTGGCGTTTCGTTTTTGTCCAATCCACGCTTGCGTTATGTCGGTCAGCGATGTAAACGAGAAGCGATAAAACGCCCAATGCAAAGATGCTGCTGAGCATAGCATTTGCTCCCATTCTCCCACGCTGGCTGATGAGATAAAGCAAAATTTCCTGAAAGTGGAGTGCGAGCAAACCAATCCACAATGCCGCTCCTATCGCCCATGCAAAAGTCCAAGCCCATTTTTTGTCTGGCTGAGCGAAGTAAAGGCTTAGTCCAATCAAA
>JANXCD010000020.1 GCA_025060305.1 Armatimonadota bacterium
CTTCCGTCTTCATTGATGCCAACTATGTCGTCAACGCCTCTTCCATGACCAGGAAGGCAAATCACAACAGGAAGTCTGTCGCTGTTGGAGACAGGCTTCAGGAAGTAACCGAAAACCGTCAAATTGGGGCGACTTTGGAAGATGAGAGTTTCACGAAGGTAGGGAACTATTTGGTCTTCATCCGTTCGTGTAGTCAGTTCTCGGATTTCAAGAACTTTTGACTCAATTGGGCACTTTCTCTTGGGTAAACCGCCAAGCAGTTTGACTAAGGTGCGTTTCAATTTTTGCTGCCACTTTTGGGCTTCTTTAGCATTGGTCGCAGTAAATTTCAATTGCATGTGCATTTCATCGTATCTTGAGTTGACGAAAAGCATAGGGTCAAACCAATTCTCCATTCCCATTTCACCTCTAAGCCTAATTGCCTATTCGCTGACATACTTCAGTTCAGCCATAAGTTCAAATTCATTTTGTCAGTTAAATCAAAGTTTCGTTGACTTAAACTTTCTCGCTGGCAAATGAATTTATCGCAATTTTCCGTCTCTGAAACAGTAAAAGGGTGACTCACTCATCCAAATTTTTAGCCTGTTTCTCGGAAAAACCTTCGGCTTCTCATTCAAAATCTCAGACAAGTTGCTGGTTGAAATGCTGTCAACCTGCCGTTTTGCATTCCCAAAAGGTTTCGTCGCTTTTTAATGTGAAAAGGGTAACGCTTTTTGCTTCAAATCTTGTTGGTGAATTCTTTTTCAAAAACATGCTAAAGGCTTTAGCCTATAGTCGCCAACGAAAAGGTAAGGACGAGTGAAGCCTATCCGAAAAAATAGGTCGGATTTCGCCTGCTATTACATTCAACTGCGTAACTCCTAAGATATAACAGCAGGTGAAAACTGCTTGAAAAATTTGCAGTTCAGTTTAATCCGACTTAGCCTTTCTGGGCTTTTGAAAACTCAATTTGTTACAAGGGGTTGAAGAATGAATGTTAGTTGAAAAATCGCCCTCAATTTCGGTCATCATACCAGCAAGGAACGAAGCAGACAAAATCAGATTGACAATTAAAAGCCTGATAGATAACAAACCTGCAGGAATTGGTGACGCTGAAATTATAGTTGTGGATGACGCATCCGTTGACGAAACGAGCGAAGTGGCTCAAAAAGCAGGGGCAACGAAGGTGGTGAGGTTGAGCCGACATAGTGGCAAAGGTGCCGCTCTAAGGCGAGGTGTTGAGGAAGCGAGTGGCGAAATCTTTTTATTCGTTGATGCTGATCTGAGCGAGACAGCAAAAGGTCTGTGGAAAATTTTGGAACCAATACTTGACGGTGAAGCCGATATGACAATTGCTGCCCCACCACCAGACCCAACAGGTGGCGGTTTTGGGTTTGTGAAACTCTTTTCTGCTTGGGCTATCAAGATCACGACGGGCTTTGAACCGACCGCACCGCTTTCAGGACAAAGGGCGCTTAAACGCTCGCTTTTGGAAAGAGTTCGCATCGCCGATGGTTACGCCGTTGAAACTGCATTGACCATTGACGCTTTGAAAACAGGTTTCAGAGTCAAAGAAGTCCAAATCTCTTTCGGTCACCGAACTTTAGGCAAAAGTTGGCGAGGCTTCGCTCACAGGGCAAGACAGTTTTGGGACATTTTTTGGGCTGTCTTGCCAAGGTTGTTGAGTTTTTAGCGGAAGGTACTTGACCAAAACAAATTTTGTTGTGGCAATACCATAAATTTCTTCACTCTGGCAAAAAGCCAACGATACATTAAACTTCTCCAATGATAGCCAGCAAGCCACTCCTTCCCCTAATCTCTCAAAACTGCTTCCTTACTTAGGAAAGACAACACCTCGCCAACGACATAAAGTGAACCAGTCACGCAAATTAAGTCATCAGTTTTTGCCTCAGCCATTGCAGAACTAAATGCCTCTTCAACTGTTTCATGAAGGCTGATGGGTTTTCCGAAGGGTTGGCAAATTTGTGCAAGCGACTTTGCTGATAGAGCCCGTTCAGTTTTCGGTTGCGCAACGAAAATCTTTTCGGAAAGTGGCGCTAACTTGCTGACAATGCCAATTGCATCTTTGTCTTTCAAAATTCCGATGACAAGAAGCAATTTGTTGAAACGAAAAATTGTCCTCAAAGCCCTCGCTAAAATTGCAGCGCCTGAAGGGTTATGAGCGCCGTCAAGCAAAATCCGAAAATCGTTTGCGCAGACCAACTGCAACCTTCCTTGACACTTTGTCTTTTGCGCACCTGCAAAAATCACTTCATCGGAAATTTCCCAACCCAACTCTCGCAAAAGTTCAACAACAGCCAAAGCGCAACCGAAATTTGCCAACTGATGAGTTCCGAGCATTCCGATTTTGACTTTATATTTGCCTCGCCATGTTTTGAAGGTCGCTTCAGTTCCTTCTTCCGAGGCTGAATGCATTTGCCATGTGACATCAGTTCCAACATGGACAAGCCTTGAATGGAGTTCTGTGCAATGGGCTTCAATGAGCCTGAGAACGCCGATTTTGTGTTCAGCAGTTACTAAAGGTCGGTCTGGTCTTGCTATGCCAAGTTTGTCTTTTGCGATGGTAAAATGGTCAGGACCAAGCCTATCAGTGTGGTCAAGCCCAACAATGGTAAGGACGCTAACTACGGGTTCAAGAATGTTAGTTGCATCCCAACGACCACCCAAACCCACTTCAACAACGGCAATATCAACTTTTTCTTTGGTGAAATATTGGAATGCCATCGCTGTCAAAACTTCAAATTCTGTTGGCACACCATAAGGAGTTTGATTTGCAACTTGCTCGGCAAGCAACTTTGACCATTTGAGAAGTTCGTCAAATCGCTCTTGAGAGATGAGCCTACCATTGATTTGAAATCGTTCACGGTAAGTTACGAGGTGAGGTGAAGTGTAAACGCCAATTTTCAGTCCTGATGCTTGAAGAATTGCAGACAGAAAAGCGACCGTTGAACCTTTGCCATTAGTGCCACCAATTAGCACTGAAGGGAAAGTCAAATGGGGATTTTGGGCAAGTTGCATCATTGCCCTTATCCTTTCAAGCCCTGGCTTTATGCCGAACCTTTGCAGGGTCTTTAGATAGCCTTCACTGCTTTCCATTTTCCAATTCCTCGCCAGAATTAGTTTCACCTTTCTGTTTGTTTTCTTCAACTTTTTCACTTGCTAAGTCCCAATCCCGCTCCCAAGCGGTCGTCAACCATTTTAGTGCGACACGAACTCCAACTGGAGCACGATTTTGAAGCAAATTGTCAAGCCAATTGGATTTGAGGTCAACTTCGCTTAGAAGTTTTTCAGGGTCAGTGTTTTTTGCTTTTGCGAAAGTGGCAATGATTGCTACTGAACCCATATCAGGCAATTTGCTTCGCAGAGAAGCAATTTGGTTTTCGCTCACTCTCAAATGATAAGCCACGACCTTTTGCGAGATTAATGTGTTCGTTTTTGCTTCAAGAGCGGAAAGCCTCGTCTGGTAAGCAGAAAGCAAAGCCTTATCAACTTTTGTTCTTTTTTCGCTTGTTTTGGCTAAAAGGGAGTTGAGTTCGGCTTTTGCGTTCTGCAAATCCGATTTAGCAATTTGCAATTTGGTCTCCGCCATCAAAACAAAACTGCTCTTTTGACGATGCATCAAATTGATGGCTTCTGCCAAAGAAAACACTGATTTTGACAGTTGCCTTTCTATGTCCCGAACCGATTGGCTGTCTTTCTCGGCAGCGATGACTGTTCGGAAAAGGATTCGGCTACAAGCGTTGGAATTCTCAATTGAACCTTCTGGCAACTTTTGTCCTTTAGCAACCATTTGCTGCCAATCCGAAAGTGCCCTTTGCCAAATTTCCGTTGCCCTTTTTGCATCTTCAAGCAAACTTTCAAATTCGGCTACGGCAATTTGAAAGGTAATTAGCGTTTGTGCGCATTCATTGGCAACTTCGTCCCTCATTTTCATCAAATTTCTAAGTCTCATCGTTTCGTGGAAGGAAAAGAAGTTTTCTTTGCTCTGACTGTTTCGCTTTCCGCTTTGGTCAATGGCAATTGAAAGGTTTTGACTTTGAAGAGGCAAGGAACGCATTTGAGACCAAAGTTTTTGGACTTGACCTATGACAGCATTAGTCATACCAGTTGTAGCCAACCATTGTTTTTGCCATTGCTTTTGGACTATTTCCCATTCCGCTAAAGCCTCTTCCAAAACTTTCGTTGAAATTTGCTTTTCCTTTTCGTCGCAAGGGCGAAATTCAACGGGATTAATTTGAGACTCATTCAATCGCTTTAAGCCTTGTTTTGCTTCTTCGTTTTGAGGTTCAACTTCCAAAACTCGTTCATACCAGTTGCGAGATTCATCAAATTCCTGCAACGCTTCTTTCGCTTGAGCGAGACCAAGCAATGCTGGAACATGTCTGGGTTGCAACTGCATAGCCTTTTCGTAATGCAAAACAGCGTGACGATACAAACCTCTTTGAGCGTATCCATTTGCGACCAAAGTGTGGGCGGCGAAAGCAGGCAAATCAGGGTGAATTCGCCCCAAATCCTCGTTGGCTCGTTTCGCCTTTTCTAACCGCTCCCTTGAAGGTGGGTGAGTTGAAAGGTAAATGAGCCAACGAGAGGGTTTGCCTTCGCCTTTGGCAAATTTTTCAAATAACTCAACAGAGCCTTTGGGGTCATAACCAGAAAACAAAGCCAACTTGAGAGCATAATTATCAGCATCCCGCTCATGCTGACGGCTGTATCCGAGTTGGTAAAGGGCAGTAGCGAAGTTAGCAAGGTTCTGGACAAAATCGCTTTGCCTGTTTAAGTTCAACAAATCCACAAGCAAACCAATGCCCAAAGACAATCGGAATTGCTTGAGTGAATGTCTTCCAGCGACATGACCTACTTCATGCGCCAAGACGGCAGCCAATTCGTCTTCAGTGCTGACAGTTTCAATCATCCCACGAAAGATATAAATTCGTCCGTTGGGCAAAGCAACAGCGTTGACTTCTCCAAGATTGATCACTTTGAACTTGACTGGCATATCTTTTCTTGGTGAGACTTCAGCAACTCTCTTTCCCACAGATTCCACAAGTTCAGTCAAGAGGGGGTCATCAGAACGCTCAAAGCCCAATTCCCAGAAGGTTTGAGCGATTGCTCCTAAAAGTTTTTCAACCTCCCGTTCAAGGTCACATCCAACCAAAGCAAGCAAAATCGGCAAAACTAACAGAGCCAAAAATCGTCTAAAGCCCATCTTTCTTTCACCGTCCTTTTGTAGTGCCTGAAAGGACTTTTCAAGACTTTCTGTCTTCGTCAAGCCCCCTCAACCATGTCCGCACCACCGTTGCAAAATGCGGAAACACAACTTCAGGCTCTTCCAATTCAGGATGCCAACGCTTCTCCCACTCAAAAGTCAAGAACCCTTGATAGCCAATTTGACGCAAAAACCTGATGGCGTCAATCAGAGGAATTTCACCTTGACCGACAGGCACATAGCGAATTTTCCCATCTTTACGAACTGAATCTTTCAAGTGGGTAGCGACAATGCGTTTGCCAAGATACTTGACAGACTGTTCTGGCGTTTCTCCAGCACGGACAGAATGATGGACATCCCAAACACATCCTACATTTTCAACGGTAACCTTAGACAAAATTGAAGCGACATCAGCAGCCTTGACAAGTTCATCATGAGTTTCAAGGGCAATTGTTACTTGCAATGGCTTGGCAATTTCTGCAACTCCTTGCAGCCGCTCAGCGACCAAATTGAAGTAAGTCTCTTTGTTCATTCCTTCAGGGATGTTGCCTCCGAAAACTCTTACGACAGGGCAATAAAGTTCTGCAGCGAGTTCAGTGTAGACTTTCACTTCATCAAATTGCTTTTGCCATTCCTTTTCATTCACGCCCAATCTTGCTGAAGAGCCGAGTGCTACAATTTGCAAACCAGTATCTTGGAAGAGGCGGAGCGTCCTTTTGCGGTTCTCAGGCGAAAGTGCAGGATGCTTGGGCAAAAACATTTCGTCTTGCAAACCTCTTAACTCCACTCCCTGATAACCCCAAAGCAATGCATTTTTGATGATTTCGTCCAAAGACCAATTAGGACAACCAAGAGACGAAAAGGCTAACTTCATAACTGAACACTCATCCTTTCGTTGCTTTTTGATTGGCAGCAAAGGAATTTGTCAGATTTGTCCCTATCATTGTTTGCCCTTCTAAATGTTGTCTCAAGTTGTTGGCGAAGGTTTGCATTGGTTTGGGACGAAATCGTCAAATTGATGTTTGCAATGTTCGCATCAACTTGTCCTTTGCATTAACTTTTTGGAGCGAGCCTTTATCCATAATGAAGTGGCGGTAGCAATTCAACTGCCTTGAGAGGTGACGCTTAGATGCCTTTTCGTTGTGACCTTTACGATGATTCGTTCGCATCTAACTTCCAAATAAGCGAAATTGCCAATTACTTGCAATTGAAATTGCCTCAAGCAGAAATTGTCATGCATGGCTCTTTAATTCACGAAAAATTGAATTCGTTGCCCGAAGAAGAAAGAAAGGTTTCGTTGCAGCATCTTTCTGTCGGATTTGCCAAAGCGAGGGTTCATGACCCTCATAAAACTGTGAACGAACGAGAGCCCCTTTACGGTGAAATTGCCTATGAGAAGCGAAGACTAACTTTGAAAGGCGAGTCAAAGGGCGTAGTTTACGATGGCTTTATGGTTCAGCACCTGCTGGCTAAATTGTTTGACCGAAAGGAAATCAATCGTTGGAGATTGCCCATTGTTTTTACCAATCAACTCTTGGCAACTTTTGATGAAAGCGACCGACGCTATCACCTAAGGACAGTGATTTTGGGTTATCCTGCCATCGTTTCCACAACAGGCTTGGTTGAAGCGCCAGCCAAACCGAGGGAGTTCTACCTTGCCCGTGAGCAATTTCGTGCTGTGGGGCTTGATGCTATCTCGCCCCTTTTGGCTAATGAGTTGAAGGAACGATGCTTACTGCCAAACGATGACCGCCTAACGGAAGTTGCAAAAGGTTACGCTTTGCAAACAGTTTTTTACGCCCTCTTTGGTGAAGCCTTTTGCCAAGATAAAGATTGCAGACTTTACAACGCTCACTGGCAAGAAGAGATGCTGAATGCCCAATTGAAAGGCACATACGATTTATGCCCTCGTCACGAAAATATGCTGAAAGATTTTTTGCAAGCGAAAAGATAGGTTCAATTTGAAAATCCAAGTTCACCAATTGCATTTTCTCAATCTCGGCATTATAATTCCGCAATGGTAGGGTTTTTCCCTGACAGAACCGAAATTGTGTAAAGAAAGAATTTGAACGGCTCAATCAGGAGGGAAAAGGCATGGGAAACCAAATAATGAAACTGATCAGGTCGGGAGTGCTTCTCAGGTTTGACCGAACCTTAGATGAGACATTGCAACATATTGTTGATGTCGCTCGGGTAGTTATAGGCGCTCGCTATTCTGCCCTTGCTGTTTTGAGCGATGAGGGACAATTTGACAAGTTCTTTCACTCTGGGTTGAGCGAAAAAGAGGCAAAGAAGATAGGCAATCCGCCTAAAGGTCGTGGAGTTTTAGGCTTGCTTATTGAGAAGGGGAAGCCTTTGAGGTTGAGAGATGTAACTAAGCATCCGAGGTTCTATGGCTTTCCACCTAACCATCCCTTCATGAAGTCTTTTCTTGGTGTCCCTATCATTGTCAATGGGAAACCTTTCGGGCGACTTTACTTGACCGAAAAAATTGGCAGTAAATCTTTCACCAAGCGAGACGAAGAATTGGCTATGCTATTGGCTACACAGGCTGCCGCTACCATTGAACGGGCTATGCTTTCCGAGCAGGCAAACCGGACAGAGAGGCTGGAATTGCTCAATGGATTGATTAGCAGCCTAAATCGCTTTAGGGACGAACGAAGCGTTTTGCAAGCGGTAACCGAAGGTATCAAGGCTGCTTTGCCTTTCTCCGAAGTGGCAACTGTTCTTTACCGACCAAACGAAGTTTTAAGCCTTCTTTGTTTCCCAGAGGGAAGTCGCTTGGGAATGAAACTTCATCGCCCTTGCTTGAAAGTAGACCGAACTCCCTTTTCCGTCTGCATCCAAGAGGGTAAACCCTTGATGATTTCTGAAATCAGCCATGAGAAGGCTAAAACTCCTTTTGAAAAGTGGCTTTCAAGGCAAGGTTTCAAAAGCCTCATTGCAGTCCCAGTTATGACTAATGAGGAAGTTTTAGGCGTCATTTTTGCTGCTGCTTTCCAGCCTGATGCTTTCAGCCGTGATGACTTGACTTTTTTGCAGACAGTTTCAGACCATCTTGCTATCGCTTTGGCTAATGCTCGCCTCTTGAAAGAAATCAGCGAGAAGGAGCGTATTCGTGGCTTGCTTCTCAACAAAGTTGTGACTGCCCAAGAAGAGGAGCGCCGTCGCATTTCCCATGAACTTCACGATCAAATCGGTCAACTGCTGACAGCACTTTTAATTCAACTTCAACTTCTGGAGCGTGATTTTGCTGAGCCGACATCAAAGGCAAGATTAGAAACGCTGAAACATTTGGCTGAAGAAATTTCCTCACACCTCCATCACATCGCTTGGGAACTGCGACCAATTGCTTTGGACGAGTTGGGTTTGATAGCAGCCTTGGAAAGGATAACCGAGGAATGGTCAGTTAGGTTCAACATCCCTTGCGAATTCAACCCTGATGGGAATATTGACAGCGAAATTCAACCTGAAATGGCTATCGGAATCCTTCGTATCGTTCAAGAAGCACTAACAAACATAGCAAAACACGCAAAAGCAAGCCGAGCAAGGGTTGTTATCTATCAAACTGATGGCGAGTTAGTCGTCACCATTGAAGACGATGGAGTTGGTTTCAAGGTTTCAGAAATACTTCGCCACAAAAACGAAAGCAAAAGGTTAGGTCTGCTGGGCATGATGGAAAGGGCTGCTATGCTCTCTGGGACATTGACTATTGACTCAAAACCCAGCAAAGGCACTAAAGTCCAACTCCGTATCCCAGTTACTAAAAGTTGGTTCCCTGCAAAGAGCCGTTGATTTGGTTCGCAAAGAGTTTGTGCAATTAGTAAGAGCCAAAGGAGGGAGCGTTATGGCAAAAGTGACAAGTGAGCAAAAAACGATCCGTGTTCTCATTGTTGACGACCATGCAATTTTGCGTGATGGTTTGAAAGCCTTGCTGCAAGGTGAGTCTGACATTGAAGTTGTAGGAGAGGCTGGAACTGGTAAGGAGGCTCTGAAACTCATTCGTCAACTCCGCCCAGATGTAGTGCTTATGGACATTTCCATGCCTGACATGACTGGACTGGAAGCAACTGAAGTCATCAAGAAAGGTTATCCCGAAATTAAAGTCATCGCTTTGACCGTTCACGAAAGCGAAACCTATTTAAAGCGAATGATGCAAGTGGGTGCAAACGGTTATGTGGTCAAAAAGGCTGCAGCCCAAGAATTGACAACTGCCATCAGAACGGTAATGCGAGGGGGCGTTTATATCCACCCAGAAATTGCCAAACAACTTGTCAGAGAATTAGCGAAAGTTCAACCTTCAAAACAGGAGCGCCAAAAACAGTTGAGCGAAAGGGAATGGCAAGTCTTAAGGTTAATCGCTCTCGGTTACACTAACCAGCAAATTGCCGATAGGTTGTCTTTGAGCGTCAAGACTGTTGAAACTTACCGAGCCAGAATTGCTGACAAGTTAGGTTTGCGAACTCGTGCCGAGTTAGTTAAATATGCTTTGCAACATGGCTTACTTGATGAAGAGCCCATCACTTAAAGGAGGTGACAAACCATGATTTACTCTCGTACCTGCCAGTATGCCGTTTGGGCGCTTTTAGAATTGGCTCGTGAGCAAGGTTCAAACGGTAAAACTTGGATCAAAGCAGAGCAAATCGCTGAAAACTTGGGGCTTCCTTTTCCCATGACAGCAAAAGTTTTGCAAATGCTCGTCCATGCCCACATCCTTGATTCCGTTCGTGGTCCGACAGGTGGTTTCAGGCTTAGGTTGCCACCAGAAAAAGTTTTGCTCTTTGATGTTGTCATGGCTATTGATGGACCTGAAATTTTTGACCGATGCGTTTTAGGACTACCAAGTTGCGATGAAAACAATCCTTGCCCAGTCCATTCATCTTGGTCTCCCCTTCGTGACCAATTGAAAGAACTTCTGAGAGAAACTACTTTGGCTGACTTGCTCAAGTCTTGGTCGCCCCAAATCGCTAAAAGAGTTGCCGAAGGTTTCAGACCAGTTTGATTTACTCAAAAGTTACGCAGTTGAAGTTTTTAGGGGCAGGTGAAAAACCTGTCTGTCATAAGGACAGGTAGAGCCTGCCCAAAATTTTTTCAGATGGACTTTTAAAGCAAAGCGCTAACAAACTTTGAGCGCAAAGAGTTTATTACTTTGTGAGGTGGCTACCAACATGGAGCATGTTATCATTGACGGAAGTTACGGTGAAGGTGGAGGGCAAATTTTGAGAAGCAGTTTAGCCCTTTCGGCTCTTACAGGCAAACCTCTGCGAGTTTTTAACATCCGAGCAGGTCGCAAAAATCCGGGCTTAAGACCGCAGCACTTAACATCTGTTAGGGCTGCTGCGACTATTTGTAATGCTAAATTTGAGGGTGCTAAAGTCAATAGCACTGAATTGAACTTTGAGCCGATGGGTTTGCAAGGTGGTTTCCTTTTCATTGATGTTTCAGCCGACCAACGCAGTGCAGGTTCAGGGACGCTTGTCTTTCAAACAATTTTCCCTGCCTTGCTTTTTGCCAAGCAAACTTCTTCTATCAGAATAATCCGATGCGGAACTCATGTCCCCTTCAGTCCAACATACGATTATATCGCCGATGTGTTTTTGCCAATGATGAAACTGTTGAGCGCAAAAGGGGAGTTAAAACTTGTCAAGGCTGGATGGTTTCCAGAAGGCGGAGGTGAACTTGAAGCGTCAATTCAACCTATCAATCAGCCTGTAAAATGCATTAGTTTGACCGAAAGAGGTAACTTGAAAAGCATTTTAGTTTTGAGCGCTCTTTCAAACCTAAAACGCTCAATTGCCTTAAGGCAAGCCAATCAAGCCGTTAACCGATTGCTCAGCATGGGCTTTCGCCAAAGCGAAATTGAAGTTGACATTCGTGAATTTCCGTCACCCTCAAAGGGAACAGTTGTTTTTATTGCTGCTAAATTTGAAAATGTCATTGCAGGCTTCTCTGCCCTTGGGGAATTGGGCAAGCCTGCCGAAAAAGTCGCCGACGAAGCCGTTGAAGATTTCGCCGAATACTGGCGAACTAATGCGCCTGTTGACAAACACCTTGCCGACCAACTTATTTTGTTCATGGCTCTTGCTGATGGAGTTTCAGTAATCAAGACGAGTGCTCTGACCCAGCACTCTCTCACTCAAATTTGGTTAGTTGAGCAATTTCTGCCTGTTAATTTTGAAGTTCAAGGCAGGCTAGGGGAACCTTCAATTATCCGTGTGGAAGGTTTGGGTTTTTTGCGACAAAATTGATGCTAACACGCAAACAAAAAGCGTGTGGTGAACCGCCATGCATGATCTAAAAATTGACAACAAACGAGAAGAGGGGGTGACAAAATTCCACTCAAGAAATGGATTGCTCAATTTGCCAGTCCTCGTTTTGAACCTCAATTATGAGCCACTAAACATTGTCCCTGCAAAACGGGCAATTGTGTTACTTATGAAAGGCAAGGCAGAAATAGTCAAATCAGCAAACGGTTTAATAGTCCAAGCCGCTCGTGAGCGGATGGCAGTGCCTTCCGTTGTTCGCTTGATGGTCTATGCTCGCCGACCACCTGCAAGAGTCAGGCTCAACAGAAAAAGCATACTTATCCGAGATGATCATACTTGTCAATACTGTGGCTATTCTGGACCGGGCTTGACAATTGACCATGTGATTCCGAAAGACAGAGGTGGCAAGACCGATTGGGATAACCTTGTTGCTTGCTGCACAAGATGCAATAGCAAAAAGGGTAACCGCACGCCTGAAGAGGCAGGCATGATTCTACGAAAAAGACCCCGCAAGCCTGCTTATTTGCCCTACATGGGCTATGCGAAGTTAATGCAAGCACTTCGCAACCCTGAATGGCATGAATTTTTGCGACCCTTCGTGCGAGAATGAACTTTTATCTTTCCGTTGTGAAGAATTTGATTTGCAACGCATTACAATCAAAGCAGAGCCGTTCTACCAATCAGGCGAGTGTTAGGCACTCACAAATAAAATCGGAGGTGGGACAAAGATGGCAATGGGTAACTTGCCTCCCTTTGAGGACAGGGGCGCTTATGGGGGGTTCTTCCCTGCTTTGTTTCAAACTTGGGTCGCTGCTTGTTTTCGTCCAACTGAGTTTTTTGATTCAGTCGGAAACAGCCAAGACCTTTCACCTGCTTTGCTTTTCGGCGTTTTAGTTGGATGGGTTAGTGTTATCTTGGGTTCGCTTTGGTCTCTTGTCCTCCAAGCACCGCTTTTACCAATGATGAAGCAAGAAGAAATGGCAGCCCAATTCTTTGGCACGGTCGGAAGCCTTTTGTGTTTTGGGTTATTTGGTTGGCTGTTCGTGTTACTTGGGATTCTCATTAACGGTTTGATTATTCACTTGTTTCTGCTTATTTTTGGCGGCGCAAATCAGGGCTTGACAATGACTTTAAGAGTCATCTCTTATGCTTACGCACCGCAAATTTTCTCTATTGTGCCTTTTGTCGGTTGGTGCATTGCACCAATTTGGAGTCTTGTGCTTCACATCATCGGCTTGGCAGCAGCCCATCGGACTGACACTTGGAGGGCAGTGTTAGCAGTGTTAGTACCAATTATCTTGTGCATTTGTGTGGTTGGAATCTTCTATGGTGCAATCATTGCAGCGCTATTTGCAGGTGCACAACAAAAGCCTATACCTTAACCCAACACTCTCCTTTTTCTTGTTTCCAACAACAAACTATTTGTTGCAACATTTTTTTCGGTGAGAGAGGTATGGGGATTATCGTCGCCATAGTTAACCAAAAAGGTGGAGTTGGTAAGACGACGACAGCGATTAACTTAAGTGCTTGCTTAGCCGATTTGGGCAAACGAGTTCTCTTGATTGATTGCGACCCGCAAGCAAACGCAACTTCTGGCGTCGGCTTTCACCGAAGCACAGCACGACCTCACCTTTACGACGCCTTATCTGGTTTAGTTGATGTCAAGCAAGCAATTCATCAAACTCAATTTCCAAACTTGCTTTTGATTCCATCTGATATGGAACTTGCTGGCGCAGAAGTTGAGTTGGTTCAACAAGACGAAAAGAGAGAGCAAGTCATCCGAAATTTGATTGCCCCAATCAAGCCCGAATTTGACTTTTTAGTCCTTGATGCCCCACCATCACTTGGCATCTTGACAGTAAACTGCCTTGCTGCTGCCGATTATTTGCTCATTCCAATCCAATGCGAATATTATGCCCTTGAAGGTTTGGGTAACTTGCTTAGCACAATTAGGCGAATCAGAATGGCTTTCAATCCAGCATTAACGATTTTGGGAATTTTAAGGACAATGTATGACACTCGCACTAACCTTGCCCATCAAGTTTCAGCAGAGTTACAAAAACATTTTCCACAATGGCTTTTGAGAACTGTCGTACCACGAACAATTAGATTAGCAGAAGCACCCAGTCACGGTTTGCCAATCATCCACTACGATAGTCGCAGTATCGCCGCAGAAGCCTACAGGCAACTTGCTAAGGAACTTTTGGAGCGGCTCGGAGTTTAGTAGAGCAAAATAAATGTTGACAAAAATGTAGCAAGGCGAAAGTGTTTGGGTTGAGCCTTGAACGCTACAAAAATTTCTGCCGATAGGCTTGACATCCTTTTCACATTGTGTTAATCTAAAAGCGCTCTTTTTCCAGTCCTTTAAGGCGGCATGTGTTATGTCGGTTGAAAATTTCGTGTCGGGGCGCAGAAAGGAGGGGACGAGGATGCATCAATTAGGGCGGAAATTGACCTTTGCTGCAATGGTAGGCTTAAGTATGTCTGCAGTTTGGCTTGCAATTGCTCAAACCGAACAAACCTCTGACAATCGTCCCGAAACTCCAAAACAAATCCTTGAAAAGCAAACGATGGTGCAAGGCTTTGAAGACATAATTCGTGAGCAAAATCGCAAGGCACAAGCGAAACTGAAAATTCAGGAAGAAAACCGTAGAGGTTTCAAAATAGAAGTTGCTTTCACTGAAAAATTCACAGAAGAAATTTTCGCTACCAAAAGCACCAGAGAGGCTTGTCTGAAAGTTCTAAAAGCATTCAAATTGGATTTGCCATCAAGACCTGAAGGTTGGAAGTTTGCTAATCGTGCATGGTTGCGATGGCGACGAACCCTTGCCTCCCGTGCAGGTAGCCTCCTTCGCTTTCGCTTAATGAAAATGGTAGCAACTGCATATTGCCCCAATGGATGTTGTGGTTCTTCTGGCGGTCGGACGGCGACTGGGATAAGGGCTGAATATGGAGTCGTTGCTGTTGACCCAAGAGTTATCCCCTTAGGCACGCTCCTTTATGTTGACCGATACGGTTTTGCTATTGCTGGTGATACAGGCTCTAAAATAAAAGGCTTACGCATTGATTTGTGTTTCCCAAATCACAAAGAAGCCTTGCGGTTCGGACGAAGAACTGTCAAAGTTTTGTTGCTAAGGTAAACTGCATCGCAAGTGTCAGATAGTTAGTTCGTTCCATTCAAAAGTTTTGGATATAAGAGGCGTAAATTGAGTGAAAACTGCCTAAAGTCTTCGGATTTCATTTGCTCCCACCTGCTTAACTCCAGAAACAGTCAACGGTCAATGGCACTTGAGGTGGGATTTTTGCGTTAATTTTGAATGGTGCATCGGTTTTGTTGTAACTCTTTAGGTTTTCTCAAAATCGTGATACAATTTGAGCGGATTTTTACGAAGGGAGGAGTTGTCAATGCGAATAGTTGTCATCGGTGGCAGAGGGTTCATCGGACGAGCCGTTTTACAAGCATGTTTTGAAACTTTGGGAAGCGAATTACAAGCCATTGTGGTTACAAGGCGAAAGGAAGGAGCGGAACTTTTGCCACTATGGCAGCGCCCCTTTGTTTGGGATGTCAGCGAATCAGTTCCACCACCTTCGTTGATTAGCGGTGCAGATGCAGTGATTAACCTTGCTGGTGAATCTGTCGTCCAAAAGTGGACAGCAGCAGCAAAGCAAAAAATACGAGATTCAAGGGTTTTAGCGACACGAAACCTTGTTGAAAGTTTTCGCCATGCACCCCAGCCACCTAAAGTTTTAGTCAACGCCTCTGCTGTCGGATACTACGGAGATAGAGGCGATGAAGAGTTAACAGAGGAATCGCCACCAGGGAAAGGTTTCCTTTCTGAAGTTTGTCAACTTTGGGAAGAAGAAGCCATGCGTGCTTCAGAACTTGGAGTTAGAGTCGTTTGCGCACGCTTTGGGATAGTTTTAGGAGTAGGTGGAGGGTTGATTGAACGAGTAATGCCGATTTTTGAATGGGGATTAGGAGCAAAGGTAGGCAAAGGAAATCAATGGATGCCTTGGGTTCATCTTTACGATGCAGCCTTAATGGTTTTACACGCTATCAAAAACGAGCAAATCAAAGGTGCAATGAATTTAGTCTCGCCAAACCCAGTGACAAATAAAGAGTTTACACAAACTCTCGCAAAGGCTGTAGGCAAACCCGCCTTTTTGGCAGCAACTTTGTCTGTTCCAACCTTTGCTCTTTGGCTTCAACTTGGCGAAGGTGCAAATGTTGTGACAATGAGCCAAAAAGTCTTGCCAAAGGTCGCATTGTCAACAGGCTACACTTTCATCTTCCCAGAACTTGAGTTGGCACTCCGTGAAATTTATTATCGCCACCAATTTATGGAAAAGGAACTTGCAGCCGCAAGTTAAAATTTGAAAGCATTTGTGGCAAAAACAAATTGCTTTTTAGGCAAAAATGATATAGCAACCGACAAAGAAGGGAGGTGCAATTAGTTTTGCCCAACAAAAGGGTGCTTATCGTTGAAGACGATCCGGCAATCATTGAACTTCTTCGTTTTCTTCTTGAACAAGAAGGGCTTGAAGTGAAAGTGGCGCACGACGGGCTGGAAGCACTTGACCAGATGAATATCTGGACACCTGATTTAGTCTTACTTGACCTTCGTTTGCCGAAACTTGAAGGGATAGATGTCCTTTGGGAAATGCGCCATAATCCCAAGTTAGGCAATACGCCTGTCATCATCCTTTCGGTAGATTCATCGCCTCACACGATGCTGCAGGGATGGCATCTCGGTGTTGACAGTTACTTTATTAAGCCCTTTGACCCAGAAGAACTCATTCGTGTTGTCCGTCGCATAATTTCTGTGTCTCGTGCAGAGCCACTTGTAAATGCCTGAAAGAAACAGAAAACCAAGGGCGAGGAGGCGAAAAAGTTGCAGTGGTCATTAACAGCGGTAGAAATTGGTGAACGAAGACTTGGGCTTATAATTGCTCGCTTAATGACTGGTGACTTCGTTGAGGCTCGCAACAGAGCCGAAAACTTCAATCACGGTGACTTGTTCAGTCGTTGGATAGCAGCCTTAGGACAAGTCTTTACATTGACAGCGCTTAGAGAAAGTGGTCTTTTGGTAACGCCAAGCGGTTTGACAGACATAATAATCGCACGCTCAATTAGGCTAAGAGTGAGATTGTCAACCTTTTCTCAACCAGCGAAACAAAAGGTGCCTTTGATGACCATACTGCAACACTTTTGCCTCCTCGGTCCAAGGTGCAACGAAGATGGAGACATTGAAGAAGAGCCTGCCGACTTCTACGGTCAAGTAATTGTTGCCCTTTCAACAGAAGAGTTGAAACAATTGTTGCTGAGAGAAGTAGGTGCTCTAAGTGCAGTCTTTGTCGGCGCTGTCCCATTGCCCAAAATTTTGGAAAAAGGGACACCTCGTTTAGTCAAAAAGAAACGGTTTTTGTGTATGCCATTAACGGAAGTTATCCCTGCTGCTGATTTACCTGTCTACCTTCGTGAAGTTGTTACTGAATGGCGATTTCGTTTGCTCAAAGGAGAAAATTTCTGAAAAAGTAAGTTAAACAGCGACTTTAATTCAAGACAAGCACTCTTAAGGAGACCTCTTTTCCACTCCAAAACCCAAAGGGGGCAGTATTGGACAAATTCTCCATATTTTGAAGCATGACAAAAAAATTTTTTAGCGCATTCCATTCGCACCTGATTGCAACAACAAATTTTTGAGTATGGAACGCCTATCTTTATAAAAATCGTCAGAATGTATGGCATAAAGAAAGCGACGGGGGCGAAAGGAAAATGACAATTTGGAAAATGAGTTTGGTCAGAAACAATAAAAAAGGTTTCAGCATCATAGAAGTCATCACTGCCATCGCCATCTTAGGCATCGGCATCTGGGCAATCGTCGCTTTGTTTCCGAAAGGGCAAAACATCATCCGAAGGTCAGGCTTGCGCCAGATGGCGACTCAACTGGCTCATGAAGCCATAAGCGATTACCTTGCCGAGCCTGCCAAGTTGCCATACGCTATTGTGCCCTTCAACCCAAACCAAGTTCCCAACCGCCCCGTGCTTCTTGAGCCTGCCTACCTTTTGGATGTTCGTCGAACTTACAACTTTGTTTGGGGCGAGCCAATTAGTTTGACGCCTTTAGACACCGATCTCAATGGAGTTGCTGATGAATGGCGTTCGGTTTTAAAGTTTGCACCTGTCATGGATGCTGACGGTAACGGGCAGGTGAATTCGGCTGATATCCGTGTTTACCGCGAGGTCCGATACTTGCCCACGGCAATTGACCGAAACCAAGACGGATTCGTGAACGGTTTGGATGTTGCCGAGTTTGAGTTTTTCTTTGACCCACGAAGCAGTCAAGTTGATGTCTATCTTGCTCCCCCGTCCCGACTTATTTCCCGTCCTACTGGTGCTCGGTATTTAAGGGTGTCTTACGAGTTGGATACTCCCGTTGGTCCAATCACACAAATCAACCGAGAACTTTACATCGTCAGCACATTACAAAATGCATTTACCTTAAACCTCCCAGCGTCTCGGATTTTGAGCATCGTGGAAGAGTTCCCGATGAATGCCAACACTGGCAGACTAAGCGTTAACGAATATGAATTGCGTCCTTCCGGAGTTTTGCGCTTTGGCGATGCTGTCCCTCGCCCAACAAGAAATTTGGCTGCCAACGATCCCAGGCTTGGTTCACTTCGTGTTGATTACATCATTGACGGTGTTGATTGGGATGGGGATGGTGTTGCAGGAGAAGACCCACCGAATACCCTTGACGATGACGGAGATGGCAATATTGACGAAGATATGGCAGGTCACTGGTTGGTGGAAACTGGAATGACTTTTCCACCAGACGCATTAACTCAACAGCGCATGAACCTTCAAGCGGGTGTCGGGGTCTTTCAAACAACTTTTGGTGGATTGTCTCCAACAGCAATTCAAGCCGTTTGGCTTGATGTTGGCGCCAATTGGGGAGTCCCATTGATAGTTTCTCCCACAAGTGACTTTCGGTCAGGGCTTTTGGTTCTCCTCGCCCCCAACAATCAACCGCTACCACCAAACGCCAAAGTCAAGGTCGCTTACTTGACAGGTGATGACTGGTTCTCCCAAGTAATCAAACTCCCTGACGATTTCCAATTGGTTCCGCCTTCAGGTCAGAACACAAATCAGGTGCTGCAGCAATTCCCTTACGAGCGACTTCGCTGGTTTGAACTCAATCTCAATCAAGGCATCTTGAGGTTTTCGCAGGTTCTGGCTGGGCAAAGCGTTCAAATTCGCTGGGTTGACCCAAACGGTGTCAGTTACGAAATCATTTCATCAATTGGAGGGGACGGAGCGGTTCA
>JANXCD010000210.1 GCA_025060305.1 Armatimonadota bacterium
TCGCAGCCACGCAAGTTGATTGAGGGTGCTCACTTGCCTATGTGCATTTTGGCTGCATGGGCTTGGCACGAACTCGTTTTGTCCAAGACAGTTGTTATTCGCCGCCATCCGACACTCGTGTTGCTTTTGGTAGGTGGCATAACTCCGCTGACTTTTTGGGTCTCGCAAGTTCGCAACTTCATGCAAAATGACGAAATCGCCCTGCATCGCGGCGGTGTCCCCTTTTACATGCACGAGCGACATTTGCGATTGATTGACTGGTTGGCAAGGAACACTCGTCCAGACGAAGCGATTTTTTGCAATTACCCGCTCGGCAACTACATCCCCATTTTGACAGGGCGAAGGGTCTTCATTGGTCACTGGGGCGGAACCGTCCGTGTCAAAGAAAAGTTGCAGGCTGCGAGGCGAATTTGGCGTGGAGAATTGCCAATTGAAGAAGCCAAAAAACTTTTCCGAGAACATCGCCTCAAATACGCATTGGCTACGATTTACGAGCGACACGCAACTAAGCCGAGACACGAGAGCGAAAATTGTGAAAGTTTGAGTGGGCAGTTTAGACTTGACAAATACGGCGAGGTCGTTTTCCGCACGGGCGAAGACGCAATTTACCGGCTGAGTTGGTGAACTCTCCCATCACTTCTCACCGCAAATGTTTTTGACAAAGTGTTTTGATCCGAGCATGCTATGGGCTTTAGGTCGCGGTTGTTAACGACTTCCGTGAGCCTCGTCTTTAAGCAGTGAAAATTCTCTTGCTCTAAGCCGGAGGGTTAGGCTTTGTCCTGACCGAACGGTAGAGATTTTTTCGGTGTTGCATAAGCAAAGCCCCCTAAAGAAAAACTCGTTCCATTCAAATGTTGTCGGTAGACGCCTTCTCACAACACTATGGGCTTTAGCCCATAATCGTTGACGAATTCTTCTGACCACTGTCTTTAGACGGCGTGAAAAAAATTCTCGCCGAATGAATTCGGCGCTCAGTTTACTCGTCATCAACCACTGGCTAAAGCCAGTGGCATGAATAACTGACCATCAACAAACTTGTGTAAAGAGCGCATCTTACCCTCTCATTTGTCCAATTTCATGCCACAATTTTTGTTGCGGGGTTGAAAAAGTTATGGCAGGTGTGGCATAAATGAGGCGACGGAGGCGAGAAAGGAAATGGCAAGTTGGAAATTGACTTTGGTCAGAGATCGCAAAAAGGGTTTCAGCATCATAGAGGTCATAACTGCCGTCGCCATCTTGGGCATCGGCATTTGGGCAATCGTCGCTTTGTTTCCGAAAGGGCAAAACATCATCCGAAGGTCAGGCTTGCGCCA
>JANXCD010000211.1 GCA_025060305.1 Armatimonadota bacterium
ACATGAAGGGTGATTTCCATGAAGTTTGGAATTCGTCAGTCTTTTGACACCTTTGACCAATTTGAGGAAAGGTTTCGCAAAACTCGTGTGCCCATAGAACTGGCATTGCCTTATCAAATGGGCAATTACAATCGTATACGAAACCGCTTACCTGAGTTAGCAAACCTATTGCGAGAATGGGGCACAAAAGTGCTTAGCGTTCACGCTCCTCAAGGAAAACTTACAGACCCAGACTTTCCAAAGTGGGCGATGGAAGTGGGATGGTTTGCTGCACTCATTGGAGTCAAAGAAATTACTTTGCATCCAAGCCGATGTCCCAACGAGGCTGAACGGCTGATGTGGCAAGAAGAAATAGTGCACATCCTAAAACAATTGCAGGCTGTATGCGAAGTCACTTTCGCTCTGGAAACATTTGAAGGAAAGAAGCGACTTTTCACCCCTTACGACATCATCCACTATGGGTTACCGATGGTGTTGGATGTAGCCCATATTCACAATCACTCCGATGTAATGAGCATCATAGAGCAGTATCACGCTTCCATAGTCACCGTCCACCTGTCGGCTAAGGGGGAAGAAAAACATCACTTGCCTATTGACGAGGAGTGTTTAGAAGTCGTTGAGAAGTTGCAAGAATATCGTTGGGAAGGCAACATCATTTTGGAATATCTGCCTGAATACCATAACCGATTGGAAGAAGACCTGAATCTGTTGCGGGAAATGTTTGAGCACAAGCGATAGTGACGATTTTCTTTCAAAAATTTTCAGTGTTCAGTCGCCATGTCAAAAAGTGCGTTATGAGTTTGAAGTTTTGAAGTTGAGCGTTCAAATGTTTTCTTTCAAACTTGCATGCTTTCACGCCTAAACGCATAACGCTCAACGCAATCAAAGTCTATTCAAATAGTCTGGCGGGTTTCACCCACCTCTACAAAAAGTTCGGAGGGTTGGGCTACCGCCCAACCGAAAAATGAGACGAAAAAATCAGCGAGCCAGTAGGCTCGCATTCCGAGAACGAAAATGTAACATCGGCTTTTAGGCGAAACAGAAAAATTTCTTTGGAAGCAATAAGTTTTGTGGGCAAGGCGATGCGTCTCTTTTGTCTCATTTCTTAAAGTAGCAACTTGGGTTAAAATTATGCTTAAAATCGCATTGTTTGAGAGGTGATAAACGATGCGTCGGTTAGTGTGGTTGGCAATTCTGTTTTGCGTAGAGGCGTTGGCTCAAGAAA
>JANXCD010000212.1 GCA_025060305.1 Armatimonadota bacterium
TTTTCAAAACTTCCTGCACAGACCCACGACCACCTAACTGCTCTAATGCTTCCAGAATTGACACACGATAAGCACGCTGAGGGGTTTTGTTGACTGGTTCTCGTCTCTTTCTTTTACGCTGTCCCTGTCCACCAAACAATTGCCTGACAATTTCTATCTCAGGTGCTTTATCTTTTTGGTCAGACACTCCCAATTGCCCCTTTGCTGTCTGTTGTGTTGCGTCAAACTTTTCGTTGAACTTTTCTTCGCTTAAACGCTTCCATGCCTCTTTTAGTTGCCTTGCCTGTTCTATCAAACGCTCAATTTGCTCAGCCTTAGTGATTAGTCTTTGTGCTCTGTTAAACTGGCTATTTAAAGTCGCTTCTTTCACTTCGTTCGCCAGTTGGTTCTTTTCGTTTTTCATTGCTTCCAACAAAATTTCAAATGCTTCCAAAACATCATCTTTCACCCTGATGCACCTCCTCACCTTAAATCCGACACGAAATCCAAGGCACCACACTTTCTTCAAACGAAAGTCCGCCATGCACTCCCCATTCGTTTACACGCAACTTGCGGCGCAAGTAGGGATATTCAAGCAACGAGAACTCTTTGCCTTCAAATTCCGCTATCAGCACATGCTTGCTCCGCTTAGCATAGTCATAGTGGCGTGGATGGTTGGCTTTGGTGAACTCATAAACCTGCAAACTATGCTCATGCGCCCACAAAATTCCGTGGTCGCTAATCAAGTGAAGCCATGCTGAAATGCCTTTGCGCTCAAATATTGCTACCAGCCGTTCAAAATCGCTTAGTATGGTTGAAACCGTAGCAGCAATGTTGGGCATATCACGATGATGATGGGCAGCACTGTCCAGCCCTGTTCGGATAATCTGGACGAATGAGCCACATAGGTCTTTGCTTTCTAACGCCATCAGCACTTCGTCAAAGGACTTAAACTTGTGCACTTGGTCACCAAAGCCTATGAACAAACGATTAGTCAAAGGCTCTTCCGCCCGTTCCCAATAAGTGAAGCCGAGCATGCGACGGAAACCCGCATCAAACAATCGTTTCGCCAATGGTGGACTGCCGATGACACGAACCATGCCTTGTTCAGTTACG
>JANXCD010000213.1 GCA_025060305.1 Armatimonadota bacterium
AGTTAAGAATATGTAGGATTCTCATGAAACTATTCTACCTTCCAAGCAATAAAGACAAATCCAGTGGCAAAGATACTTGGGAATTTTTTGATCAATAATCGTTTTAAAGTTTTTTGCGAGTTTGACCAAGGGAAAACCTTAATGTCAGAAAATTTTTCTTCCCTCAAGAGCCTAAATAGTTTCTGATACGAGAAGAAGTGAAGGTGAGTTGGATCTTCATCTAAATCTAATCCTAAAAGAAAACGAAACCGTTTCCGCCAATGATAAGAATTAGGAACAGAGCCTATCAATAATCCTTCTTTTTTCAAAACTCGTTTAATTTCTCTAATCAGCACCCAAGGGTAAATTACATGTTCTAAAATTTCTCCAGCAACAACTGTGTCAAAAGCAGCATCCTTAAAAGGTAAACCCTCATTCAAATCACATTGAAGAGCAGGAATTTGCAGATTGTTCCGGCATATGATTAAAGCATTGAAGTCTATATCTACTCCACATACCTCATTACCAAAAGCATAGAAACAAGTTAGACTTCCATCACGACATCCTAAATCTAAAACTCTCTTACCCTTCCCTATAAAGCCAGTGATTAAATTAGCCCGGATCTTTCCTCCAAAAACGAATTCATACCTTTCTTTAGTCTGATGGTGTTCCCGATAAATGGTTTCAATAAGGCGTGACATTGTGCTCACTCCTGTGGTAAAAAGTGTAAGCGAAAGTGATACCAAAGAGAAAAACAAAAGCATAGTAAATGAAAACAGAAAAAGCAACTCCATTCATACCCCATAAAACAGCACTAATAGACATTGTTATCATACCTATAACAATAGCGATACTTTGTAACTTAAACCAAAAACTGACCTTACCTATTGAAAGAAAGAAAGGTCGTAACCAAAAGAAAACTACACGGAGAGTGAATGCTGCCCATAGCCAAATCAATGGATAAATTGCCCCAAAAAACTTTTGTCCTATCAAAAATGTGAGAATACTTATAACAAAAATAACTGCTGAGAAAATAATTGGACCTGTTGC
>JANXCD010000214.1:0-486 GCA_025060305.1 Armatimonadota bacterium
AGCAATCTTTGTGCGAATTACAAAACTATGATTATCGTTCGCTTCGGTCACGAAAGCAAATTTGACCTTTTGCTTATCGGTTTCATGTGACACAGCCGAATCTTTGAGCGAGTTTGAAGCATCACTTATCAAAAACTTACATGCCCTGAAACTTATAGCGTTTTGTCGGTGAAATAGAATGCTGATAAAGTTTTGCCTACGATGCTCTACCACGAACACTAAAAAGGGCAAAAATCGTCATCTTTTCGGTGCAAATTTGGACGGAATCATAACATCGTCACAGTAAATCAACAAAGCAAACTTCAAGTCTGAACCAAAAACTATGGTTTTGAACAGCCCTAATTTGCCGATAAAATTTACCTGCCTTTCACTTCAAATGTTGTTGGTGAACGCTTTTTCATCACCATGCTATGGGCTTTAGCACATAGTGGTTGACGAATTTTTGAGAGCCGTCTTTAGACGGCGTGTGAAATTTTTTGCCAAATG
>JANXCD010000214.1:496-1024 GCA_025060305.1 Armatimonadota bacterium
CGGCGCTTACAAATTCGTCATCAACCACTGGCTAAAGCCAGTGGCATGGCTAACCGAGCACCAACAAACTTTGTAGCAAAGAGCGTTGATGCTAAATTGTCAACGGCTTCTGCTCCATCGGCTGTGTCAAAGCAAACTGCTCCTTGCTCAAAAGTTTGTTGGTTCAATCTTTTGCTAATTCAATCTCAGGGTCGGATAATGTCTGACTGAAGAGTCAAGACAGAAAATCGGCATGCCAATAGGCATGCTATCCAAACTGACGAAAAAACATGGAAACGAACTTTGTCGCTTGGAAGGCGAAACTGATGCCAATCTAAAAAAGCAAACGGCTTCCCAACAGCATAACATCAACACACCAAAGCAAAAAGCGAGGCGAATTTTCTTCTTTCACAAAGTTTGGTTGTGTGTCACAGTATCAGGCTCTGCCTACCCAAAATGTATTGTCGGCTTCAGATAGCGAAAGAGAAGGCATTAGTTTGAACCTTTTGTTTGCCTGTCACTTTGCAAAACTTTCGCTTCTTGGTTTGG
>JANXCD010000215.1 GCA_025060305.1 Armatimonadota bacterium
AGGCGCTGGTTCGTCCAACGGAACTTGCAACAAGACCAAGCCTGAAGGAAAAAGTCCATCTTGCCATTGTTCCAGCGATTTGCCTGATAGCCATCCGTAAAACCTATCTTGTTTCCAAACCACATCAGGAGTGATTGGCAAAGCCAATTCTTCACTTGTGAAAGTTTTCGGAACGAAAAGCCATTCGCCAACTTGGCTCATCTTCTGCCAACGATGGGCAATTTCGCTGTCGTCAATAGGTTTCAACTCTTCAAGCCTTAGGTCATCAAAGAAGGCTTGACCGAAACCGTGAAGGATACAAGCAGCGAGCAAGTAAGCAGTGCCTTCAGGGACAGTCAAAGTCGCCGAGAGTTTAAACCAACCTCTTGTCCCGTTGATGTGTGATGCGTCACTGAAAATCAACCTTCTGCCCTGAGAATCGTAGGCGCTAAGCGAAATGTAAGCGCCACTGGCTCTACGAACATTAGCCGTGCGAACCCAACCAGTGAGCCGATAAGTCGCACCTACTTTGACAGAGTCAATTCTTTGACGCCATTGATACCAGTCAATGGCAGCACCTTCTTCAACTTCAATTGAAGCGCACCAATTTCCCGAACGGCTTTCATTTGACCGCAAAAAGTGAACTCCTTTTGCCCCAGCGCCGTAGAAATCCCAACCTCCTTCCATCTCAAAGCCTTCATTAGTCAAGAGATTGGTCTTCCCGCTGTGAGCAAAAATTGAAACTGCTTGGGCTAACGCCACCACAAGCGACAAACAAACTGCCCACAACACCCATTGCATCTTCAGTCACCTCCACGCTCTTGGAAGTTGATTTCTGATGTTTGTAGTATTCAACATAACTTATTGTAGAAAAAACTGGACGCTCTTTACTTCAAGGTGTGTTGATAATATGCCTTTAGATTTTTCGTCAGGGCAGTAGCCTGACCCTCCGAAAGAATTCGGAGGGCACGCCTACTGGCGTGCCGATTTTTTCTGTCTTGATTTCTTCCGTTG
>JANXCD010000216.1 GCA_025060305.1 Armatimonadota bacterium
TGGACGCGCTCGACACGGACGCCGACGATAGCCCATGCAGCAGCCCGTTATAGGTGTAGCTCACCCGCGCGGGGGCACGACGCGGGGTCGCGTAATCCGCAGTGCCCAACCGCTTGGCAGGCGCGGAGGGACAGCCGTATATGCCGTCGCTCTTGAGGTACGGCTGCACCGCGTTCGACCAGTGCGCCAAGTACGCCTGGTGGAGTGGGCTACCCAGCGGCACGCTTGCGCGCCAGTCGTGCGGAAACGCATGGTAGTGGTTCCACAGCCAGCGCCCGCTCGCGCCTTCGCGTCCAAATCCCAGCGGATAGGTCTCATCGTAATCGCCGAGGTACATCATAAACGCCAGCCCGTTCTGCTTGGCGTTGTTGAGGCATGCTGTCTGGCGCGCTTTCTCCCGCGCCGAGACAAACACAGGCAGCAGTATCGCTGCCAGCAACGCGATAATCGCTATCACTACCAGCAATTCAACCAAAGTGAACCCGCTTCGCAAACGCATAGAGCCTCCTGATTCGTGAGTTTGGAACCTGCTGACGACAGCAGGCGAGCGGAGAGGGTTAAGTGTTCGTGCGCGGGCAATTTGCCCGCGCCGCACGCCCTAACCTCCGCTCGGCACAGGAGGCGCACGCAATGGGTGGGCGCGCGGAGCGCGATAGTTGGGGAAACTGAGCGACGGTTCTGGTAGCGGCGTGGAAATCGTCGCCGTGCATGGTAATTCAAGCGTCTCCACGAGGACATCCTCTGCCAGGATAGAGACGCTAAGCGGTTTCGACTCGGCAATCAGAGGCTGCGGCGCAGGCGCACTGCACACAGGGCACGGCTCACACGAGCACGGCTGACTTGAGCAAGGCGACGAAGCTTCTCCTGGGCAGCAAACAAGCGTCTCGGAGGCGCGTTCACACGCCACAAGACACCCCACCGCCGCCAGCGGCGTCGCAACGCTCAGCCACAACAGCCAAAGCCAAATCAGCCCGCGCGAACGCCCG
>JANXCD010000217.1 GCA_025060305.1 Armatimonadota bacterium
TGCGTAACTCCTATCATAATTTGACCAATTGGCTTTGATGGAAGGCGATGAGACTATTATCAGCAACCAAATCACAACCCAAAGAACCATCAAGGGAGAAGTTCCAAAGGCGCAAATTCAAGGGCTAATCGCTTCTTGCCTACGGATGGGTCATCAAAACTGATGGTCACTATGGGCAACTTTTCGTCAGGTTCAATTTCAACGATCGTTCCAATTCCAAATTCACGATGTCTCACCCTCATGCCAATGCGAACTTGGTCAACATTAAGGGTCTTCTTCAGTTCACCAATTTGCTTTCTTTGTGACACCAATTCGCTCGTTTTTCGTGGCTGTATGCCTTTAATGATCTCACGGACATCCAAATTTTTTGTTGGCGCAAAGGCTGCCTCTTTCATTCTCAAAAATCCTTGGGGCGTCGGAACTCCTTTCCACTCTTCAACCAAATTCAAAGGCACTTCGTTCAGAAACCTTGAAGGCATTGTGGGGGCGTATTTGGCTTCGTTCCAATTCCCTGTTAGCCGACTTCTCCTTTGAGCATAGGTCAAAAAAGCGTGGTCTTTAGCCCTTGTCAAAGCCACATAGAGAAGCCGCCGCTCCTCTTCAATTTGCCAAGAGTTTTCAAGACTCCTTGAGTGAGGGAACAAACCTTCTTCCAACCCAACTATAAAGACAACAGGAAATTCCAAGCCTTTTGCGCTATGAGCAGTTATAAGGGTAACAACTTCATTTTGCCAGTTGACTTCGTCTTGCGGTGAAAGGAGAGCCAGTTGATCCAAAAATTGTTGAAGCGATTGAGATGATGGGACTTCACCGTGTTGCCTTTCCGCTGCCGCTACTAACTGAGCCAAGTTTTCCAATCGCTCTTGTGCCACAATTTGTCCTTCGCTTCGGACAAGGTATTCAGCATAATTTATGGCTTCAATGATGCCGCTGATGAGTTGCGGCAAAGTCAAAGTTTCCATTTGAGCCTTGAGCATGTTG
>JANXCD010000218.1 GCA_025060305.1 Armatimonadota bacterium
ACATTTGCTGTTGTATTCCATTCCCTCAATCCATAAGTTCTCTTTGATTTGAGCAAACGCCTGCCTTTGAATAGGGTCTGACAAATCCCATCCCTTTTCATGAACGGTGACTAAAACATCATTCCCTGCTCCTTTCTCTGGATTCTTCCAGACTCTCATATGTCTGCCGCCTGAAATAAGGGTAACCATTAAGACCACTTTCCCTTCATTGGGCAACCTTCCTAATCGCCTGCCAAAAAATATTTTTGCTCTTTTTAGGTCATCTTCTCCAACTACAGGACCGTGAGTTTCATTTGCTATGTAATCCCCACCTGGGTGCTTTGGTGCGCCATCACTGTTATCGCTATCGTTGTCATTATCCAAATTGAAGTGAACAAAGGCGTCAGGATTTTCTTCTTCATTCTCGAGAACAAACGATTTGAATAAGTCTGTAGCGACGAGATTGATTAGTGCTGAAGACTCCTTTGCATTCATCTCCAGAGCAGGTTTGACTTGATGGTCTTTGTGCAAGAAAATATAGGATTTGAAGTTTTCATTGAAATTTTAACCTCATGAGCCAAAAGCGTGAATATTCGTTAATATCTTCTCTGGCAATGAAATAAACTTGCCCTTCACATATCACTAACTCGGGCAAGTTTACAGACCGCACAGGCATTGCAACAAGTGGTTGTAGACCTAATAATTTAACTTGTCCATTCTTGCTCTTTGAAATTATAATGAGCGCGACTGGGGACACGTAGTCACCCTGTTCCGAAATCTTTATCGTTAATTCAAATGCACAGAGAATTGAAGAATTAATGCAACCAAGGATGGATCTTGAGAATGGATTGATATAAGTTGCACCAAAATCTTCAGCATGGATTTCAGCAAAGATTTTAACATAAGTACCGAACTTACTATAACCTAACTTCACTGTTTTACTGGCGTCTATCGGTTCATCACTTACCCAGTAAATTGTTTCGTCTGAAGTAACATAACTG
>JANXCD010000219.1 GCA_025060305.1 Armatimonadota bacterium
AAAAGACCAGATAGAGCCTTGGGGGGAACTGCCTGATTATCCTGTTACATTTGGTCTTGGCTTTGACGGAGCTTCTTGGGTTGGCGTAACTTCTTTGGATATATCATCTGATGAGCAGGAACTATACATTTCGTTAGGGGATAAGGACGGAGGTTTAGTGGCAGCAATAAACATTGCACAAAAGAATTTAACTCGGACATTAAGGTTGAGCCAAACAACTTGCACTTCAGTGGCAGTTATAGGTGACAAACTGTTTGCTGCCTGTTTGGATGGGGTTTATGTTATAGACATCCCTGTGTGGCGTCAGCATCAATAGCAGTGAAAGGGCATGAGTTAAGGTATAGCGTTTTAATGCCTGTCCCAGTCAATTTGGTGGAAAAGGCAGGAACGTATGGGTTTATTTTGAGAGTTTGGGATAACAATGCTCACTTACACAAAGACCATCAAGTCAAACCTGCTTTGGAGATGAATGCAGTCCACAACCCAATTATTGATGCTGTAAGTTTGCATTATCATCCCTCCCCCGACCATAATGCCCATTATGACAGACATAAATATCCCCTCAGTAACCGACTAATCATGCTCCGTGCTGTTGTAAGGGAGAAACTTAGCAATAAGTGGTTTAGTCATTCCCGCTATACGCAGCAGAACCCTGACAATTGCTGGTGGCATCCTTTACAAACCGTTGGACATGGGGACAGCCAATATTTAGGTGGTTTCTCATTATCCCTGATGTAAGCAAGAGATACTCCAATGCTGACCAAGTTCTGTATTATGAAGAAGAAATCCAAGGATGGCCTGCATGGGGTCCGACGAGGAACTTTGAGCCTGGAACAAGAAGGTATAGGGTTGAAGTGACTTACAACGGGCGGTCTTTTAGGTCACGAGGTTCTGGTCTTGTTGGCTATTTTCCTGCATCAGAAGCAAGGAAAGCTTTGAGTATGTCGGTAAGGGATGCTCAATACAGCAATCCATTTGCT
>JANXCD010000021.1 GCA_025060305.1 Armatimonadota bacterium
AGACGCCTTTGCCTTTGATTGTTTTCGCCAAAATGACTGTCGGTTTGCCTTTGACATTTTTTGACTTTTCAAAAGCATCCATGAGTTGCTCAACATCGTGTCCATCAACGGCAATAGAGTGCCAGCCGAAGGCTTCAAACCTACGGGCATAAGTTTCTAAATCGTGCTGCAGCATCGTCGGTGCACTTTGACCGAGCCTGTTGACATCAACAATGGCTGTCAAGTTGTCCAGTTTGTAGTAACTGGCGAAAGCGATTGCTTCCCAAACACCGCCTTCGGCAACTTCACCATCGCCGAGCAAAACATAAACTCGGTAGGGTAGGTTGTCCATCTTCGCTGCAAGAGCCATACCATTTGCGATAGACAAACCTTGACCGAGCGAACCAGTCGCTACTTCTGCCCATTTGAATCTCGGTGTTGGGTGACCTTCCAACTCACTATCAATTCGTCGCAAAGTTTTAAGGTGCTCAACAGGAAAAGCGCCTGCCTCAGCCCAAACGGCATAAAGGAGCGGAGCAGCGTGACCCTTGGAAAGGACGAAGCGGTCATTAAGTAGATTTTCGGGGTTAGGGACATCAAAGCAGAAAGTTGTGAAGAAAAGTGTCGCAACGATGTCGGAAGCGGACAAACAAGTTGTCGGATGACCAGAACCTGCAAGAGTCGTGGTTTCAACGCAGTGCCTTCGCAAGAGTTGTCCCATCGCCTTAATTGCCTCTACCAATTTTTCTCGCTCCATAACTTCAACCATCGGCTTCGTTTCCCCCTTTCTGTCGCAATTTTTTCAAAGCGAAGCCACAAGCAAGCCTAATAGCAGCAGAGTTGAGCGCAGGTTTGTTGTCAATTTTTGCCCGGCAAACTGCAAAGTTGGTTGCTTTTGAGCGATGTTGTCACACAAAAGTTAGCGCAACTTTCGGCTCGGCGAAAGTTTTCAACGACCTGAGGCTAACAAAGAAATCTCTGCCCATTGTTTTTGCTTGCTATTTCAGGGCAGTCACCAACGGACAATCATTTTCGCTTTTTGCACTATCAAGCCAAGATGAATTCGTGAGGGCGAGGCTACTGCCGAGCCTAAAAGATTGCTCAGGTCCGCAGATGGTCAGGTTGGCAAATCAGCAATGCAAGTTTCATTTTCAGAGGGCAAGGCTAATGCCTTGCCGAAAGTTTGCCATGTAGGGACAGCCGTAGCCTGTCCGAAAAAATTGGTCGGATTTCACCTATCGCTGAGAGTTGCAAATCTGAGGAAATGATACAACAATTAGGAATGCAAGTCTCATGACTGACCCAAAAAAGCGGACTTTCATGTGCCACAAACCGAACCGAAGAGTGCAAATTGCAGGAAGCGAAAAATTTACAAGTAATCAGGCAGAAATTGACTTCCAACACTCAACGAAAAAGGTGACTTTTCATGGTCACAAAGCCGATTGCAATTTGGGGTTTCATGGGAAGTGGGAAAACCAGCGTCGCAAAGGTGCTGGCTCAAAAACTTGGCTACGAGTTTGTTGACACCGACGAAGTTATTGCACAAAGATTTGGAAAGCCAATCACGAAAATTTTTGCTGAAGATGGTGAAATCGCTTTCAGAAGGGCGGAAAGTGAACTACTTAACGAATTGCTGCAAAGGCAAAGAATTGTAATTGCTACTGGTGGCGGAATGCCAACAATTCCAGAAAACTTGGCTTCATTAAGGCTTAAAGCCCTCAACTTCTATTTGCGAGTTCCAACCGATGTTCTTTACGAGCGTTTGGCGATGATTCATGACCGACCGCTGCTTGAAGGCTTTGCAGACCGATACTGGCGCATTGCGACTTTGCTTTCTCAAAGGGAGCGTTTTTACACTCAGGCTCAATTCATCGTCCATTGCGGTCGTCAAACTCCCGAACAAATTGCCGAGCAGATTTTCGCTTGGGTGCGTGCTTTGGAAAACGAAGATGAATCAGTAACCGTTGATTTGAGCGAACGAAGTTACAATGTGCTTGTTGGAAACGATTTGCTTTCACGCATTGAAAGGTTTGTAGAAGCAGGCAAATTGCAACATCCTTTCGCCGTCATTTACGATGAGAGTGTTGAGAGTTTCGGCAAAATCCTTTGTGAGCGTTTGAGCAAGTTAGGCAAAACCGAAGGAAAAGGTGTCCCTTCAGGTGAAACCAGCAAAAACATTGAGCAAGCAATTTCCCTTTGGCATTGGCTCGCTCAAATGGCGATGCCACGCAACGGCACACTTTTTGCTGTCGGTGGCGGAGTTTTAGGAGATTTAGTTGGGTTCGTCGCTGCCACTTACATGCGTGGCGTCGCTTATGTTCAAGTCCCCACAACCTTGCTTGCCATGGTTGACAGTGCCATTGGCGGCAAAACTGCAATTGATTTGCCACACGCTAAGAACCTTGTCGGCGCTTTTCATCAGCCCACTCTTGTGGTGAGTGACTTAGAGACTTTGAAGACAATGCCTGACCGAGCATTCATTGCTGGTCTTGCGGAAGTCGTCAAGTATGGTGTCATCGCCGACCCTGCATTGCTTAGATATTTGCGCGAAAACGCTAACTTGATTTTGCGTCGCCAACCTTTTGCACTGAGAGCGATAATTGCTCGCTCAGTATCTGTGAAAGCAAACATCGTCGCTTTGGACGAATACGAGAAAACAGGTTTGCGAATGATTCTCAATTACGGTCACACCTTCGGTCATGCTTTAGAGGCAGCGACAAACTTTCAACTTCTTCACGGCGAGGCTGTAGCAATTGGCATGACAGCCGAAGCCTATTTGGCTTGGCGAATTGGCTGGTGCGACCGAGAAGTTCTTGATGAGCAAATAGAAATTTTGAGGTCATTAGAGTTGCCAACGAAACTAAAGGAAGTTTCCGAACCTATCTTTGAACCTGACATAGCAACTTTAGCAGAAATAATGCAGCGAGACAAAAAGCGAAAAGGCAGTCTCCTTAGGTTTGCATTGCCAAAGCGTTTTGGGGAAACAGCAACCACTGACTTTCCTGTTCCTGATGACATTCTTGCCGACGCTTGGATGTTTGTGCTCCGCTAAAGGAGATGTTTTTGCAATTCAGTGGCAAAAGGAATTTGCAAGGGCTAAACTGATTTAAGGCTCAAATCTGATATTCTCTCAAAAAAGGGGTAGTCAACCTAAGTATGGTGACAGCAAAAGATTCATGGAAACTTGTTGGGCTTTTGTTTCTTTGTTTTCTGTTCGCTCAAGCAGTGTTGCTTTATCTGGTGCTTTCCTTTGGCAACAAATTTAACTTTGATTCTCTCGTCTTGCTGAATGCGATGTCACTTATCTTCATTTTGCTTTTGCCGACAGTCCTGTTTGTCATAGTGAGAGGCTGGAATTTGTTGGATGCCTTTCGTCTGCGCCCAACATCTTTGTCCATTATTGTCATCACAGTCCTTGCCACTTTCGCTTTGAGTTTGACTGTCTCACAACTGGTTTTGTGTATTATTCAATCCCTTAGAGATTCGGTTTTCGTTGAACAAAGCAAACTAAAAAACTTTCTTTACGCTACAAGCAAAGTGAATTCGCCAACTTTAATTGTCTTAGCCGTTATGCTTCCAGCGCTTCCAGAAGAATTAGTTTTTCGTGGCGTGATTCAGCAAGGCTTTGAAAGACGATATTCGCCTGCAACAGCGATAGTGCTGACTAGCATAATCTTTGCCTTTTTTCACCTTGACCTTATCCAAGCCTTTAGTGTGTTAACCATAGCAATCTTTTGGGGTTGGGTAGTTTGGAGGACTCAGAGCATTTTGCCAACTTTGTTGGCTCACGCCCTTCAAAACGCTTTGACAATCTTTTCGGTAATTAGCCTTATGTCCGCTAATGAAGGCAATTCGGAATTAAATGGTGTCTTTGATATTTCACCGAATTGGTTGGTTGCTTCTCTTGGCTTTTTGCTCTGGCTTGTTTTGGTGCTAATCTTGTTGCGGATTATGCCAAAGCGAGGTGACAAAGATGAGTCAGCAGTCGTCGCCATTCACCCCTATCAAACTGGGATTGCCAACGGGGGCAATTGAAGCAGAAGTTTTATCTTTGATGAACTCCGCCGATTTAAGGGTTGATAGATTGACTCAACATTATGCCATAATTGACGACCCCAGAGTTTCTGACGGAGTCTTCAATGAACCGAGAGACCTTTGGACGATGGTGGCTCAAGGTGATTTAGATGCAGCCATTGTCCCTTTTGATGATGTTGCTGAAGCAATGAGGAAGCGACTTGTCGCAAAACAAGTTCACATTGAACCAATTACAGGCGAAATCCTTTTCATTGCTTATGAGAAAAGTTGGAAGGAAAAGTCACAAGAAATGCAAGATTTGCTAATGCTCCTTCGTGGTTCTGCTGAAGCGAGGGGAAGGGTTTTGCTAATTCTAAATGTTGAAGAAGCCCACCTGAAAGATGTTTTGCAACTTTTGCCTGCTTTGAGGTCACCAACTGTTTCACCGCTTGCTGAACCTAACATGTTTTCTGTCATGTCTGTCGTCTCACGAAACGAAGTCAACCGCTTAATCCCAGAACTTTTAAGGGCTGGAGCAACTGACATCGTTGAAGTGCCAATCGGAAAACTTATCCGAGTCAGCAGTTAATTTTGCGCTCTTCGCTTTGAAAGGTCTTAGCTAAAAGATTGCCGAAGGGCTAAAAACTTAACTTTTTGCTTTGAGTTTCCTGATGTGCTACCATTTTCTTGGCTCTTTATGAGCGACCACAAAAGGAGGTGGTCGCTATGATGTTAAATTTGGAACAAGGCAAGTTTTTGGTCAAATTAGCGAGACGAGCAATTGTTACATCCTTAGTGTCAGGTGAGATAATTTCGGCACCAACTGAAGCCGATGAAATTTTGAGAAAACCAAGGGGCGTTTTCGTCACTTTGCATGAGGAATTAGGCGGCGAAAAAATGCTTCGTGGCTGCATCGGAATTCCCTATCCAATCAAGCCACTCATTGAGGCTACTATTGAGTCCGCTTTGAACGCTGCTTTTCATGATCCACGCTTTTTGCCTTTGGAATTTGAAGAGTTAGGCAAAGTTACCATTGAAGTCAGCGTGCTCACTCAACCCCAGTTGCTTGAAACTTCCAATCCAAGTGAATATCCTTCTCTCATTGTTATCGGTAGAGATGGTTTGCTTGTTGAATCCGAATGGCAAAGAGGTTTGCTTCTTCCTCAAGTTGCCGTTGAGCATGGCTTTGAGGCTGTGACCTTTTTGGAGCAGGCTTGCCTTAAGGCTGGTCTGCCTAAGGATGCTTGGCGTTCAGGAAATGTGAAAGTCTACACTTTTCAGGCACAAATTTTTGCCGAAACTTCTCCTGATGCCGAAGTGATTGAAGTCGTTCACTTTGCCGAAAAAGGTTGAGCCTAAATAGACGCTCTAAACTCAAAAGTTCGTTAGGGAAATTGCCCTGAACCGAGCGAACTTGCAAATTGATATTTCATCGTCGTGAAAAAAAAGCCAATACCGCTGAAGTGAGTGAAAAGCCACAAGGAATCATAACTGGCTTCCGAATAAAAACTTTGCAGTTAGGGCTGTAGGGTAGGGGAGAAACTCATGATGAAATCCACCTGCTAACTTTTTCAAGCCGAATTTTTCAAAAATTGTTCCAAGCATGTTCTACCATGAACTCAAGCAACAAAGTCTTTACAAAACCATCTTTGTTGGTTATCATTAGTAAGCCCCCTTCAATAAAATGCTTGCTGCGGTAAAGTGCGATTGCAACCCTGAAGGGACGGAAAGAAGCAAAGAATAGGCGATACATTGATGAAAAAACCAATGGCAGGAGGGATGAAAGATGACGGAAGTGTTTGAGAAGGTGCAGGAAATCATTGTTGAGAGGTTGAAGGTTGACCCCGCTGAGGTCACGCCTGATGCTGCCTTCGTTGAAGACTTGAGAGCCGACTCTCTTGACATTGTTGAGATGGTGATGAAACTGGAAGAAACTTTTGACATCTCCATACCTGACGAGGATGTTGAGAAAATTCGGACTGTCAGTGATGCTGTCGCTTACATTGAGCGACGGTTGAAAGAGAAAGCGGGCGTGTGAGGTCTGTAAAATCAAAACCATTGCAGTAAAACTTGAGAAAACTTTCAGAGTGAGAACCTGCACACTTGCACCTGTGCACTATTGCACACTAAAAATTGAGAGGTGTCAAGGGATGAACCTTTGGCGGGAAACAGAACCAGTGGTTATAACTGGTATAGGTTTGATAACGGCGCTTGGGACAGGCGCAGAAAAGAGTTGGGAAAAAGTAAAGGAAGGTCGGTCAGGAATAAGGCGAATAACTCGCTTTGACCCGTCTCCTTTTCCTTCAAAAGTTGCTGGCGAGGTTGACGATTTTGACCCTGAGGCTTTCATTGACCCAAGAGAAGTTCGCAAGATGGACAGATATGTCCAATTCGCTGCTGCAGCAACTTTCATGGCTTTGGAAGACGCATCGTTTTCAATAAATGCCCACAATGCTGAGCGAATAGGCGTTTGCATTGGCTCAGGGATAGGTGGCGCTTGGACTTGGGAAGAGAACCACACCAATTTACTCCAGAAAGGACCTCGTGGTGTTTCGCCGCGCTTTATCCCTATGATGATTTCTGACATTGCAGCAGGTCATGTTGCTATTTTGACAGGCGCAAAAGGACCTAACTTTGCTACTGTCACCGCTTGTGCTACTTCAGGTCATGCAATAGGCATGGCAGCAATGACCATAAAAATGGGATTGGCTGATGTGATGATAGCAGGTGGTTCTGAGGCTGCTATCTCTCCCCTTTCTTTGGCTGGTTTTTGCAGCATGAAAGCCCTTTCAACAAGAAACGATGAACCTGAAAAGGCTTCAAGACCCTTTGACGCTAACCGAGACGGGTTCGTCATGGCTGAAGGTGCAGGCATCGTCATCTTGGAAAGGCTTTCCCACGCTATCAAAAGGGGAGCGAAAATTTACGCCGAGGTAGCAGGCTTCGGCATGACTGGCGACGCCTATCACTTGACGGCAATGTGCGAAGACGGAGATGGTCCAGCACGAAGCATGCTGATGGCGCTTGAAACGGCTGAGTTGACATCTGCAGAGGTTGATTACATTAACGCTCATGCCACTTCCACGCCCCAAGGAGACCCAACGGAAGTGAAAGCAATTAAATTAGCCTTTGGCGAATATGCATACAAAATTCCTGTCAGTTCAACAAAATCAATGCACGGTCACACCTTAGGTGCTGCTGGAGCAGTTGAGTTGATTATCACATTGTTGGCGATGAGAGACCAAATTTTGCCGCCGACGATAAACCTTGAACAGCCAGACCCAGAATGCGATTTGGACTTTGTTCCCAACAAAGCGAGAACTGCAAGGATTGAAGTGGCTATGTCTAACTCTTTCGGTTTTGGTGGACACAATTCAACCCTATTGGTTCGCAAATTGGAAAAAGCCTAAACTTTAACAATGAGAGAAAATAAAGGCATAATTGCGATGAACAACCGAAAAAACGAATAACAGAAAATTGCGGGAGTGGCATGATGCAAAAAAAGCGGAAGTTGAAACAAGTAAAGGTTTCTCAAAAGCAACCCATCAAACTCGCCAAGCGCCGTGACCGAACCGCCATTCGCCTTTCAACTGAGCGGCGTGATGTGTTGTTGCGATTGTGCGAACAAATGGGAGTTAAGTTTAGTCGCCTTAATTTGCTCAATACTGCTTTAACTCACCCTTCCTATTGCTCCGAGTTCAATCAAGGCAGTTTGCCATCAAATCAAAGGTTAGAGTTTCTTGGTGACGCTGTTCTCACCCTCGTTGTCAGCAATTATCTTTTCCACACTTATCCTGAAATGGATGAAGGACAACTGACCCGAATTAAAGCGATTTCCGTCAGCGAACCAGTTTTGCATTCTGTTGCAAAGAAACTCGGATTAGGTCAATACTTGTTGCTTGGCAAGGGCGAAGAAAGGACTGGTGGCAGGGACAGACCATCTATCTTGGCTGATGCCTTTGAAGCATTGGTAGGCGCAATGTTCCTTGATAGAGGCATAAAGACCACATCGGAGTTTGTTCTCAAACATTTGAAAAGCCGAATCCGAATGATTGAACGAGACAGGTTGATTTTGGATTTCAAAAGTAGGCTGCAAGAACTTACCCAAAGTCGTTACCATATCATTCCCACTTATCACCTCGTCCGAACCGTAGGTCCAGACCACGCAAAAATTTTTGTCAGCGAAGTCAGAATTCAAGGCGTCACTGTTGGAAAAGGTAAAGGTCACAGCAAAAAGGAAGCAGAACAGGAAGCAGCAAGGGCAGCACTGAAGAAATTGCTGAAGGAGAGTTTTCAACTGCCAGAAAAGTGAACCAGTGAAGAGCCAGAAACCTTTCATCAGGTTGCCCAACGGAAAAATTTTTAGCACTCTTTCTGACTCTTAAGTTTTTCGGTTTCGTTTCAAAACCCAACTCCTAACTTCCTACGAACATAATTGATTAGCCCGCCCGAATCCAAAATCTCACGCATGAAAGGTGGAATAGGCATCGCTTTGTAGGTTTTGCCTTTTGTCAAGTTTCTTATTTCGCCTGTTTCTATGTCTACTTCAAGTTCATCGCCGCTGATAATTTCGTCAACTGCTTCAGGGCACTCAAGGACAGGCAAGCCGATGTTAAAAGCGTTGCGGTAAAAAATGCGAGCGAAACTTTTAGCGACAATGCAACTTACGCCCAAACCCTTTATCGCTAAAGGTGCATGTTCCCTTGAAGAACCGCAACCGAAGTTTTCACCTGCGACAATGATGTCACCTTCCTTTGCCCTCTTTGAAAAATCAGGCGCAATAGGCTCCATGCAGTGTTTTGCCAACTCTTGTGGGTCAGTCGTAACCAAGTATCTTGCTGGAATGATGATGTCTGTGTCAATATTGTCGCCAAACTTGTGAGCCGTGCCACGCAAAATTTTCTTCATCTCATCACTCCTCCTTTGAAAGCAAATTTTCGGTTCTTTGTTTGAAAGTCTCAGGACTTACGCATTTGGCGTTGCTTTGCAAGGTCAAATATCAGTCTGACCGAAAAAACCATCATAAAAATTCAACAAATCAGGCAGATTTCATCCACCTCAATACATTCAACTGCGTAACTCCTGAGTCTGTTCAATGCAACCGAAAATTTTGACAGTAAAAGTTACATGGGTGTAGGGTAGGTGGTCTCATGAATTTGTGTCGTCATTTTTGACCAGATAAAACTCTTTCAAGCAACTCCTGAGCGTGTTGAAGTGATGCTGTAGTTACCTGTTTGCCTGAAAGCATTCTCGCAATTTCTCTTATTCTGCCTTCATGCTGAAGCGGTGTCACAACGACTTTAGTTCTTTTGCCTTCAACAATTTTTTCAACCTGTAAATGCCAGTCGGCAAATGCAGCAATTTGTGGCAAATGAGTCACGCACAAAACTTGGGCATAGTGAGAAACTTCTCTCAATTTTTTTCCAACAGCCTCAGCAGTCCTTCCTCCTATGCCGACATCAATCTCGTCAAAAATGAGCACAGGAATTTCATGCATTTTCTGCAAACTTGCCTTAAGTGCTAACATCGTCCGAGAAATTTCTCCGCCCGATGCTATTTTCGCTAAAGGCTTCAAAGGCTCACCAGGGTTAGTTGCAATCAAAAATTCAACTTGGTCAATTCCTTCCTTGCCGAAAGCAAAAGTCCCATCAGGAAGCCTCAAGCCATCAGGGTCAGGCAAACGGTTAAGGGCAACTTTGAAACTTGCCCTCTCCATCATCAAGGCTTTCAGGTGATTTTGGACAGTCCGCTCAAGTTGGCGTGCGATTTCTTGCCTCGCTTGAGAGAGAGCAAAAGCGACTTCAGCAAGTTCTTGCCTTAGCCTCTCCCTTTCCTTTTGCAAGACTTCAAGCCTTTCTTCACTTGTTTCCAATTTTTTTAGTTCTTTTTCAATCCTTTGGCGATACTCCAAAATGGCAGCGATAGTGTCGCCATATTTGCGCTTCAAACGCTTGATCAAATCAAGCCTGCTTTCAATTTCTTCAAGCCTTTCAGGGTCAAACTCAATGTGAGAGGCATATCGTTCAATTTCAAAGCCCACTTCTTGAATTGCATCAAAGGCTTGGGAGAGAGCATTTTGCATTTCGCCTAACTTGGGGTCAAGTTCGGAAATTTCCTTTAAGGCTTGAATGGCTTCCCCAAGGGCATCAAGGGTTTCGCCGTCGCCAATCAACTTTTGAACAGCCAAATTTAACCGCTCAACGATTTTCTCAGCATTGGCTAAAATTTGTCTCTCCTGAAGCAACTCTTCTTCTTCAACTTCCTTCAAATTAGCCCTGTCAATTTCTTCTGCTTGGTAACGAAGCAAATCAAGTCTTTGAATTCTGTCACGCTCGCTTTGTTGAAGTTCCTCTATCTCTCGTTCAACTTGAATCAATTGACGGTAAAGTTGCCAATAACGCTCTTTCAGTTCCGATAATTTTTCGCTACTGAAAGCATCAAGGAAACGGAGGTGATTTGATGGCTCAAGTAGAGATTGGTGTTCATATTGACCGTGAATGTCAACGATTGCTTTGCCTATTTGCTTGAGCATGGCTACGGTTGCAGCCCTTCCGTTAATTCGGCATCGGCTTCTACCTGACCTTGACAATTCCCTTGAAATGACAAGAATGTCATCTTCAGGTTCAAGCCCAAATTCTTCCAAAACATTCCTGACCTGTGGGCAATAGGAAATGTCAAAAGTGGCTTCAACGAGCATCATATCAGCCCCAGTCCGAATGAGATCAGCATCGCCTTTTCCGCCCACAAGGAAATTGAGGGCATGAATGATGATTGACTTGCCTGCCCCAGTCTCTCCTGTTAGGATATTGAAACCTTTTCTCAAAGGGACTTGAATTTCGTCAATGATAGCAAGGTTTCTAATCAACAACTCAGTCAACATACTCATCACCTGCAACTAAGAGATGGATAAACCTTTATCGCCATTCTTCTCAACCTCTTTGCAATTATCGCACAGTTTGGTTGGTTTGGAGATTTGGTTTGAACCTTTGTCAAGGAATTTTTCTTTGAAGTCTGTCAGTGTAGGGTAGAGCCTACATCATGCATATGAAACCATGAAAAAGTGTTCAATGGATGAAGCCGATGCGTGGTAAAGGCCAAAAACGGATTAAGGATTTGCCGACGAGTGATTCATGAGGCACAAAACCCCAATCACGGCTGTCAAGACTTTTGAACCTGTTATCGCCCATGACAAAGTAATGTCCTTTGGGAACACGAACCCATAACTTTCCCCAATGATGTTCAATCAGGTTGCGGTAGGTATCTCGCCAAGGAGTATCGTAGAGATAATCATCTGGAAAAGTTTTCTTCTCCGAAAACCAACCCAGTTGCAAATAAGGTTCATCCGAAGGTTTGCCATTCACAAAAGTCCGTCCATCTTCAACACGAATTAAGTCATTGGGCAAACCTATCAATCGCTTGATGTAATCTGTTTGGTCAGGTCTCCCTGATTTTTTTAATGCCAATTCAGGCGCTTTAAAGACTACAATCTCTTGCCTATGCGGGTCTCTCAACTTGTAAACGAATTTGTTGACTAAAAGTCTATCGCCAACGAGCAAGGTCGGCTCCATTGACTGCGATGGAATCAAAAATGCATGAACTACGAAAGGACGGATTAGGAAAAAGACAAGTGCTAAAGCAATCAGCAAAGACTCGCTGGCTTCTATCAAAAAGTTACGCAAACGCTCATCTTCCCACCTTTCTTTTTGAAGGGCAAGCCTAAGTTGAAGCAAAACCAGCAAAACACCAATGACAATCAAATAACCCCAAACTGAGTCCCATTGAAATGCCATGAATGATACACCTCTGCTTTTAGTTTCGCATTTTTGATATATAGGAGTTAAGCATTTGGATTTAGGGTCGGATTGAAATCGGCTTTCACTGATTTGAAGCATTTTTGGCTGCCATTCTGTCCTGCATTGCTCGCTTTCGGTCTTCTTTTATGCGAGCCTCTTTCGTTGAAAGACCTCGCAAGTAGTATAGCCTTGCCCTTCGGACCTTTCCACGCTTGAGGACTTCAATCTTAACGATGTTAGGTGAATGAAGGAAAAAGGTTCTTTCTGTGCCAATGCCTTGAGCGATTTTCCTAATAGTGAAGGTGGAACTTGTCCCTTCACCCCTTTTGCGAATAACTACGCCTTCAAAGACCGCAATGGGTTCTCTTTCCTTCCTGCCTTCCTTTTGTTGTTGCTTTTGTTGTTTTTTTTGCTCCTCGCTTGTCATCAATTCCTCTTTGAACAACCTGAAAGTGACCCGAACAGTATCGCCGACTCTAAAATCTGGAATGTCTTGGCGAAGATATTTTTGCTCAACGAGCATTAACTCTTGACTTCTCACAGAAAATCAGCCCCTTTCTGTTTTCTGGCGAATCTTCCAGCAAGCGCCTCAAATTTTGTCGCAAACCAGCCGACAGTCAAGTCATCTTGGCGAGACAAATTTGCAATTAAACCTTCTGGTGAACCGTTTCGGCTTATGAACTCAACCACTTCGGAAAGATAAGTTGCCACTCCATCAGTAGTGAAGACCCAATTGACATTTCTTCCCCTTGCTTTCCATAAAGTTCGCCCGAATGTGGGCAGTATCTGCTTCTGGACTTTCATCAAACTGTCGGACCTACTGACACCAAAACACCCAACGCTCTGCCAATTCGCTTCATTTTGACTGAAGAAACCAACAAGGTAACTTAGGTCAACTCGGTCGCTACATTGGCGAACAATTTCCAAAAGTTTCAAAAGTTGACTTTTTGAACGGTTCCAACCATAAGCCACTAAAGCCTTTAGCCAAACAAAATGCAAAAAAGTCTCAAGGTCATTTTTACTCAGGTCTAAAAGCAATAACCCGCTCTCCCGACTTAATGGCAATAGCATCAAAAAGTCGCCACCAGTGATTTTCTTGTATCGCACCCACCGATATAGTTTTGCAGCAAGAGGTGAAAAGACGAGAGTCATAAAAACAGGATGCCAATCTTGCCAATTGGGCACTGTTTTGATTTGCCTTACTGGAAAAGACAGAACAAATATGACCAAAGACAACAAAGGTAGCCACCAAAGCGGTTTTGAACTTGTCAACAAAAGTGCCATCAGTGACAAGTAAAAAAAACCAATTTGCCAACTCATCAGGACTTTCACCCGATTGCCTCTTTTGTTTTCGGCGTGTTAAATTTTTGCTTGCAAATATCAAAGATGTCACGGTAAGGCAAATTCTAAGGACAAAGGAGGCGAAAGAAAGATGACGAAAATGCGACTGGCTATTAACGGTTTCGGACGCATCGGAAGGCAAGTCTTAAAAGCATTGATGGAAAGACATCCTGGTGTCGTAGATGTGATCGCAATTAACGACTTAACAGACGCTCATACTAACGCCCATCTTTTCCGCTACGACACCAATTACGGCAAATTTGAGGGAACATTAGAAGTCAAAGAAGATGCTTTGGTGATTAACGGAGACGAAATCAAAGTGTTGAACGAAAAAGACCCTGCTAAGTTGCCATGGAAAGAGTTGGGCATTGACATTGTGCTTGAGTCCACAGGTGTTTTCACTGACGCTAAAAAAGCAAAATCTCACATTGAAGCCGGCGCAAAGAAAGTCATCATCAGCGCTCCAGCAACCAATGAAGACATCACTGTCGTCTTAGGTGTCAATCATGCTTCCTACAATCCAAAGGAGCATCACATCATTTCAAATGCCTCATGCACCACAAATTGCCTTGCACCTGTTTGCCGAGTGCTTCACGAAAAATTCGGGATTGAATATGGCTTGATGACAACTGTCCACGCTTATACCAACGACCAAAGAATTCTTGACTTAGTGCATAGAGATTTAAGACGGGCAAGGGCTGCTGCCATGAACATTGTGCCGACAACAACCGGAGCAGCAAAGGCAATTCACCTCGTCTTGCCAGAACTTAAAGGCAAACTTCATGGCATCGCTATGCGTGTTCCTGTCCCCACTGTCTCAGTAGTTGACTTGAATGTTGTAACGACCAAGAAAACAACGACTGAAGAACTGATTGAAGCCTTCAAGGAATACGAAAAGACACCTTGGCGTGAAGGTGGCTTGGGTGGAATTTTGAGGGTTGAAACTGACCCGTGTGTCTCTATTGACTTCAAAGGAGACCCGTATTCAGCCATTGTTGATGGTGACCCAGCATTCACTTTCGTCGGACCAGGTGGAATGGTCAAAGTTACTGCTTGGTATGACAACGAATGGGGTTATTCCTGCCGAACCGCCGACTTGATAGCCTACATGGTTGAAGTTGGGTTGTGAAAAAAATTATTAAGGAAAAGCAAAGCAAGGGAGAAGCCTTTAGGCTTCCCCATCCCAATCCAAACTTTCGTAAAAGTGCAGGAGGTGATAAGTGCGGGCTGACTTTTTCGCACCCGCACAAGTACATGGAACAACAAGAAATCCGTTGGAAAGGATATATCCGAAAGGCTGTTTGGGAAGATTTGCAGCAAAGACCTCAAACCCGTCTATATACTGGCATCGCCGTTTACAATATGCCCCACTTGTTTGTTGAGCCTCAAGACGAAAATGAATGGTTAGAGGTTGAAGTTGTCATTAGGGTTGAAAAAGAGGTCAAAAAGTAAAACTAAATGCCAACTACCTATTACTTGCAGAATTTTTTATCGCATCAGAAATTCAGGCTGTTGAGTAACTAAAAAACGAATGCCTTTTGAAACAGGACTTAAGCATGCGGAAGGGTGAGAATCCAAATTTCCCTTGTCACAATGCACCACGGCGAGATTGAAAGAAAATGTCTGATAATTTTCCTTTGTTGACTTAAAATGTGTTTGAGATTCATCAACCATTTTAATCGCCTCAAGTTGGCAAATAGACAAAAGGACGAAATCATCAATTGGTCAAATCTGTGACAGGCATGACTTGACTATAGCGTCCAATTGTCTTAAACTTTTTGCAGGCAAAGCGATGATGGGGCGGTAGCTCAGTTTGGTAGAGCGCGGGACTCCAAATCCCGTGGTCGGGGGTTCAAATCCTCCCCGCCCCGCTTCTTTCATAAAAATTCCAATTCACTCCGACATCAAAAGCAACAATTGTAAAATTTCCGCTTCTTAGGAGAGCAGATTTCATTTTGTAGAGAACACTTTAATTTTTCTGAACCTTGCTGGTGCAGCGCCGTGCGACATCTCCGCTCTTTGTGGCGGTTGACCCTTACCGCAGTTGGGAACTCCCCAAAGCACAAATTCACTTTCACCACAGATGAAATCGCAAGAGCGCCAGAACTCCCAAGTTATGCCTGAATAGCATGGGTTTTTGACCATCCTAACTTTCTTGCCATCTTTGATTTCCCAACCAATTTCGCACCCAAACTGAAACTGCACTCTTTGGTTGTCAATGCTCCAACTTCTGTTGACAGACATCATAAGTCCATGTTTGGTATCGGCAATTAGGTCATCTAAAGTCCCTCGTTGAGGCATCAAACTGATGTTGACCATGCGGATTATGGGCAAATTTTGCCAACTTTCGGCTCGCATACAACCGTGACTTCTTTTTGCTCCCAACCTTGCAGCAGTTTCACGAGATGTTAAGTAATCAACCAATATGCCGTCTTTGATGAGATACCAACTTTGAGCCTGAACACCTTCGTCATCGTAGCCGAAAGTGGCAAGCCCACCAGGTGAAGTTGCATCGGCAACGATATTGACAATTGGTGAACCATATTGGAAGTTGCCCAACTTTTCAGGCGTAGCAAAACTTGTGCCAGCATAGTTGGCTTCTGCTCCAAAAACTCGGTCTAATTCAAGGGCATGCCCAATTGACTCGTGGATTTGCAAAGCAAGTTGAGAGCCGTCCAAAATCAAGTCAATTTCGCCTTCAGGACAAGGTTCTGCTTTCAAGAGAGCCTGTGCCTCTTCCGCTATTTGCTCAGCATGGTCAATTAAATGAAGTTCATCAACGAGTTCATAGCCCTTACTCATGAACTGACCGCCATGAGATTGAGGATACGAACGGACTTGTAATTCACTCCCATCTGTCGCTTGAGCCTGAATGCCTGCACCGCTTCGGGTGAGTATCTGTTCAATGAGAGCGCCTTCCGTGCTTGCGAACCACTGATGTTTTCGTTGAAAACTCATCCATCCAACAGCAACTTTAACTTCATTGAACTTTTTCATCTTTTGGGTGCATTGGCGAAGAGTTTCAACTTTTCGGTCAAAGGGAATAGAAAATGGGTCAATGGAGACTGGTGTTTCCCAAAAGGCTACATGAGTCGGCTCTGGTGCAAGTGTAACTTCCCTCTCTTTTAAGATTGAACTGGCACGGGCAATTTCAACAGCCTGTGCAGCGCATTTGTCAATGGCTTCAGGCGAGACATCAGGGGTAGCAGCGAAACCCCAAGCACCGTTGACAATCGCCCTCACACTGACGCCTATGTCTTCAATTTGTTCCAGAGACGCAACTCGCTCGTTCTTGACGAGTATGTCTTCTCGCCTTGTGAGCAAAATTCTGACATCGGCATAAGTAGCCCCCAATTTTTTCATAGTGTCCAGACCTCTTAGTGCCAAATCTTTCATATCAACTTACCCCCTTCACTGGACTTACAAATTGTTCATCACGCTTTATGAATTGCGACTGATGTATTGTTCCCAATCCACTTCAATGGCATCAAAAACAGGACCGTCCAAGCAACAAAGTTTGTAACTGTTACCTTTGATTGGGATAGGGCAGCCAAAGCAAATACCGATTCCGCAGCCCATTCGTTCTTCAAGGGATAATTGACAGTGCAATTTGTTAGCCAATGTGATTTCGCTCAAGGCTTTAAGCATAGGTTTTGGACCGCATCCGTAAACGACTATGCCTTCTCTTTCCTTTTGGTTTGAAAGCCAAGTTTCAAAAAGTTGGACGACTGTCCCGGCGAAAAAGCCTTCTTCAGGTTTGTCAAGGGCAATTGCCGAGCGGACACCTGCGCTTTCAAATTCGTCAACACTCCAATACGAGAGTGGCTTGCCGTTTTTGTTGATGACCGGGAATTCGGCACGAACGGGGTCAAAGGGTAACTTCTCTTTTGTTTGAGCGCCGAGCAAAAGGATAGTGTCAATGTCTTGAGCCTTCAAAGTTTCCGCCAAAAACGGAAAGGCAGCAACCCCAATTCCACCTGCAACCAAAACAGCAGTTTTTGTCCCTTCAGGCAACCAAAAACCTTTACCAAGCGGTCCTGCAACTTTGATAGGAACATCGGCAGTCAATTGAGCCAACCAATTTGTCCCTACTCCACGAATGTTAAACAAAACGGAGAAAGCCTGAGGTGCTTCACTTTTGATTTCTCCCTTTCTCAATGACAAAATTTTCGCTACACTGAAAGGACGAGGCAGAATTGACAACATCGGCAAAGAGGAACGCTCAAACCTGAGATTGCTATCTAAGCCGTCAAAGTAGATGTTGACAAACTGACCAGGCTGAGTCCATTGAGCGATTTGTGGCAAATGCAAAGTCAACCTGCAAAATTCTCGGTATCTTTCTTTAGCCACGATTTTCGCTATTCCGAAATGAACTTTTGATAAACCCCTTTCTTCAGGCGAATTGGGTAAAGTTTGAATGGGCAATTTGCTCATCTCCTTTTACCCCCTTGCTTTCAAAATTTTAGCCGATGTCAAGTGAAAAAAGAAACAGTTAATGAGCCAGAATGATGCATTATCGCTCTTCTTCAATGCTAATGTTATTGGTAGGCATCTGTTACGCTAATGTTTCATCAAGAATAGGTCAATGGCTAAAGCATGGTGACACGATCTCAAGGGCAAAAAACTTCAGTATTAGCGAATTGGTGACAGTAAACTCAGGAGTTACGCATTTGAATTTAGGTCAGATAAAATCCGACCGAATTGCTAATTTTTGAACATTTTTCAGGTAGACTGGCATCTGCACTTAACGAAACAATATCAACCGAGTAAGTTCTAAAACAAATTCAAGGAGGCGAAAGAGGATGGATGAAAAGGAAGTAAGAATTGGTTTCGTCGGATGCGGAGGAATTGCTCAGGCTCACATGGAAGCGTTAAGGAAAATTGAAGGCGTCAAGTTGGTCGCTTTCTGCGATGTTGTGCCGGAAAAAGCCAAAGCAGCAGCCAAAAAATTCGGCGGCAAGGCTTTCACGAAAGCCAAGCAGATGCTAAAAAGCGTTGAACTTGATGCCCTTTACTTTTGCTTGCCACCTTTCGCTCACGGCGACGAATTGCTGGCTGTTGAAAACGGAATTCCTTTCTTCGTTGAGAAGCCCGTTGGTCTGGATTGGAGTTTGATCAAAGAAATCGCCGACAGTGTCCGTGAGAAAAACTTGCTAACATCCGTCGGCTACATGAACCGATACCGAAGAAGTGTCAACACTGTTAGAGAGTTGCTTCAAAAAGACCCTGCTATTTTGCTCCTTGGTGGTTGGATCGGCGGAACTCCGATGGCTTCGGAAGGCATCTGGCATTGGTGGGTTCAAAAAGACAAAAGTGGTGGTCAATTTCATGAACAAGTCACTCATACTGTTGACTTAGCCCGATATTTGGCTGGCGAAGTTGTTGAAGTTCATGCTTTCCAGTCCAAAGGCTTAAATCGTTTGGCTCCAGAGCACTACACTGTTGAAGATGCAATGGTTGTCAACTTAAAATTCCAATCTGGTGCAATTGCGAACCTATGGGCATGTT
>JANXCD010000220.1 GCA_025060305.1 Armatimonadota bacterium
AACAACAAAGCGATTGTCCCAACCTGAAGTTGAAGTAACTGGCTCGGTCACTTTTGAGAGTTGACGGACTCCGTAAAGCAAAGTCCTACCGCTCCAAGATTGTCTTGGAGTGTAAAGCCAAGCAGTTTTGTCAAAAGGCTCAGATAAGCGAACTTTTGAGAAGATGTGGAGAGCGCCCTTTTTGCTGCAAGATTGGACAATGACAGTTTTGCGAAGGGCTTTTGACACTGAAGAAGGTTCGTAAATTTTCGTCATCCTCAGTCCAATCAACTCGTTGCTGCAATCCAAGACCAGTCTGTTCTTCTCACGCTTGACCGAAATCACTTTGTCTTGCCTTTCGTCGGTTTTCACAACAATTTCGCCACTTTCGGTTTCAAGCCAATATTCGTCAAAGCAATCGCTTAGAATTTGCGATTTGCCGAAAAAGGCAGATGATAGATGCCCGTCTTTCAGATTGACGATGAAGCGAACTTGCTCTGGCAGGTTGAAGACGAACTGCTCGGCGTAAGCCTTTGATGATTGCCAACATAAAGCCAAGCAAGTGGCAAATGCGATAGACAAGTTGAATTTCGCTCGCTGCATATTCAACCGCCTCCTTTCCAGTCAGAACTGTTTTTATCATGCGAAAGAATCTCGCCTGAAAATTGCATTGGCTGACGAAGTCCGCTCGCCTAAACTTATATTTGGGCTTGAATTAGCCAAATCAAATGTTTGGGCATAAGGCTGAATGTTGAAAACGGCTTTGACGAACTTGCTACGAAATGGTCTTTGAAAGATATAGGGCAGCGTGATTGCTGTGCCCAAATTATTTTGACCCAAAATCAGATTGGCAAATGAGGGCATGACAAAAATCTTCGTGAAAAATCGGCAGTTCAGGCAGATCTCAAATGCTATTGCATCCAAACCTGCAACTTTTATGCGGGAATAATCTACATAGGACTTACGCAGTTGGCT
>JANXCD010000221.1 GCA_025060305.1 Armatimonadota bacterium
ATAGTTGTGACTTACAATGGCAACAGGTTTGACTTGCCTGTCTTAAGGGCGAATTTTCCCCATTGGCAAATTCCGCCTTTGCACATTGACCTTTGCCCGCTGCTACATCGTCTCGGCTACAAAGGTGGTTTGAAAGGCGTTGAGGCTCAAGTTGGCATTGAACGCTCACCGCAAACTCAAGGTCTAAACGGTTGGGATGCTGTTAGGCTTTGGTGGATGTGGATTGACTATGGTGACGATGAAGCCCTTGAAATATTGGTGCGATACAACTGCGAAGATGTAGTCAACTTGCGACCTTTGTTGAATTTAGCCTACCAAAGGCTTTGGCAAACAACCTTGCAAGCAGCAAATTTACCATCAAACCTTGACTTAAAAGCCCTTTAGAGTTTCGGAGAGCGAGGCTATCGCCGAGCCGAAAAGATTTGCCCACCATGTAGGGACAGGCAAAGCCTGTCCGAAAAAAATCGGGCGGATTTCATTCGCCCCTACGAAAGATGTAGGGACAGGCAAAGCCTGTCCGAAAAAATCAAGCAGGTTTCATTCGCTTCCGTAAAAAAATCGGCAAGCCAGCAGGCTTGCCTTCCAACATAAATGTTGCTCAACTGCCTTGATTGAGTGAAAGGGCGATGATGAATGCGAAGCAACAGCATTTGGAAGAGAGCATGTGCGCTCGCAGTGGCTATGGATTTTGGAGGCGGTTTGCTTTCCGTCGCTGTTCCGATGGTCGCAGTTAAGTTGAAAGCCGATGCCCAATGGGTTGGCATCATCGGCTCAGCAGCGCTTGCTGGCTACACGCTCTTTTGCTTTGTCTCTCAACCTTTGACAGACCGATGGGGCAGGAAAACGAGCATGGTTTTGGGCGCTTGTTTTGTCACAATTTTTTGCGTTTTGATGACCTTTTCTGTCGTTTTCAAGTCCCTTTGGCTTTTAGGTTTAGCCAACTTTTTTG
>JANXCD010000222.1 GCA_025060305.1 Armatimonadota bacterium
GTGTAGGTTGCCTGGGTGCCCAATACCAAAACCATACGGTCAATGAAACGGCCTCCCCCTGTTAGTTTCATCCCAAAATTCCATCGCCTTATGAGCATATTGTTGCCAGGCCAACTGTTTGTCTCATCTGGATTTTGTCCGACATCAACATGTCCGACGATGGTGCCATCTCCGAAGAAGCCTCCATTGACGCCTGTTCTAACTATACCGTTACCCTCTGGGGTGTTATCGATGATCCAATCAATGACGGTCGGCAAAGAAGAAGGGAAGTATCTGGTTGTCTTGTAAACGCGGGAAGGAATACGACACCAAGCCCCATGCCAGCGAATATTTCTTGTTGTATAAGTGCCAGAGATATAGACAATAGGAGGTAAAAGCGTTGCATTTTGATTCATCTCCAAAGCAGGTTTGACTTGATGGTCTTTGTGCAAGTGAGCATGGTCGTCCTATACTCACTCATTTAATTTTTCAGAAATGACATGTCTGCTTCAAAGATATAAAATGCTTCCTTTGTGCATTGGGCTACATATAGCCTTCCATCCGTGCCAATCACAACTTCGCTGGAAAGAATTTTCTGCCCCATTTCCAAACCAAGAAATTTGTGTGGTCTTGGAAGCATAGCAATAATCCCCTGCTTGCCAAAAGCCATCAATGCAGTCATCTTGTTGTCAAGGCGCCAGCAATGCCACCAGATAAGGTTTCTGGTTACATCTACCCCTATAAAGAACCCATCCCATCCAGCTGGCACAGGAATTTCGCTTACCTTCATAGTCTCAGGATCAAGAATAACATAACTTCCATTCGTGCGATGCCATAAGCGCTCCGCACTTAACCCCCATACACCTTGAATGTGATGGACGATTTTAC
>JANXCD010000223.1 GCA_025060305.1 Armatimonadota bacterium
TTCGCGGCGGCGTGTTGTTGTCCATGATGCGGGTTTCTGTCGGATACAAACCGCTCAAAAGGGAAGTTCGGCTCGGGTTGCAAAGGGGATATTGACAGTAAGCGCGCCGAAAGACAACGCCTCGTTCCGCTAACCTGTCAATGTTCGGTGTTTTCGCCAACGGGTCACCAAAACAACCAAGCCGTCGGTTCAAATCATCAACGGCGATGAAAAGGACATTCAAGGGTTTTGCCCGTGTGGTTCCGGGTGCGGGAAAAAGCAAAGGCAAAAGAGCCAAATCGCCCGCCCGCTTCAAAAACTCCCTTCGCTTCAAATTCATGCCCTTCACCTCGCTTCTCCATCACAACTTGCCCATGCAACATTTCTTGAACTTTCGCCCGCTACCGCACGGACAAGGGTCATTCGGTCCGACTTTTCGTTTTCGTTGTCTTGACAATTGATGATATTTTGAGGGTCGGGCTCCTGCCCGACCGAAATCGTCTTGAATAACGAGACAGTTGCCGAGCCGAAAGTCAAGTCCTTCGCCCTTTTCCTTCTGACGCAAAATCTCCGTGACAATCCACGCAGGTTGTCCTTGCTGAAGCAAATTTGCCATCAGGCGCATGTAAGGGTCAATGTGTGAGAAGAAGCGTTTGTAGCCGACACAAAGGTAGTTCAAACCTCCCTCACCTTCGGGCGTCTTGGCGAACCTGTCTTTCGGGCAACCGCCATTGCAAGCGAACAAAAACGGACACTCACGGCAGTAGCGTGGAAGTTTGTCCCTTTTGCCAAGCCCGAATTTGCGCTGAAACGGCGAAGCCACAAGTTGAGCCAAAGGTGTTTCCATGATGTTGCCCAAGTAAAACTCAGGGTAGACG
>JANXCD010000224.1 GCA_025060305.1 Armatimonadota bacterium
CAAAAATTTGGAGAAAACTTGAGAGGAGAATAAAAAAATTGGAAGAACTAATTTTAAAACCTGGTCAAAGTGGTATAATAACACGAAGTGTAGCCATTATAGATAAGGAAAAGAAATTATTGCCAATGCATATACATATGCTACAACATCTTTGTCATGGATTGGCCGTTATAGACAAAAATGGAGAAATTCGTATTGAGCTTTTCGTTAGTCCTATAGATAATGATGTGGTGTCAGTTGTTCTTTCTGACATGAATGGTGTGGAACGTATCGGTCTCGTTGTGTTGCCGGATGGAACCCCTGCGCTACAACTTTTTGACAAATCGAAAAGGAAGCGTGCCGAAATTACTTTGCTTTCTGATGGACAACCAGCTCTTAAGTTCTATGACGCTAAAGGCAAAGTGATTCTCAAGCTACCCTAAATTCTTACTTATGCATGTAGGTGCAAGGTATTATGAGTTTGAGACAGGAAGGTGGGTGCAGAAGGATCCGTTACTCGGAAACATCGTTAATCCACAAACGCTAAACCGATATGTATATTGTGAAAATGATAGTATTAACGATACAGACCCTACCGGTCATCATAGATATAGACGCAGAAGAAAAAGGAAATATACAATTAAACATACTCCGATATCTAAGGTAGAAATAGAAGAATATGAATATGTGCGTGATCCACATGGTCGGTATGGTTGTGGCGACATAGTTATAAAAGCAAAGGTTAAATATAAAATCCTGTGGTTTATAATCTATGAAGGTCCCTGGGGCTATGATAAGTTACCCGATTGCGAAGAGCAAGGTACAATCGGCCCTGGCTGCTCTCCCTGTGAAGGACATCCTCCAAAG
>JANXCD010000225.1 GCA_025060305.1 Armatimonadota bacterium
AGTGGGCTTGTTCCATTGAGCAATGACATTGGCAATAGTGAATGTTTTGCCGCTTCCTGTAACTCCGATAAGCGTTTGGAAGCGGTAGCCTTTTTGCAACCCATCCAATAGTTGCCTTATAGCCTTCGGTTGATCGCCTCTGGGTTTAAGGTCAGTGACAATTTGGAAACCAAACATATCAAGTCACCTTAGGAAAAGTTTAGCAAGTAAACTGTCCTTTCGTGTAAAAGCACCTTCCAAAAATGGTTCATCGTTTGGAAATTTGAGACAAGATTTTTTGAGGCTCAAGGAGGGAAAAGTTGTGGCCGAGAATTTAATTGGCAAAGTTAGGTTGTTCGTTGTCTCTGGACCTTCTGGTGAAAAGATTGCCCAACTTGAAGCGAGCAGTGACTTACACAACACGCCAACCCCGTCAAGGTGAAATCAAAGGCAAAGATTATCACTTCGTCACACGAGAAGAGTTTGAGCGATTGAAGCGACAAGGTTTATTTTTGGAATGGGCTGAAGTTTACGGGAACTTTTACGGCTCGCCGAAGCACGAAGTTGAACAACTTTTGTCAAATGGTTACGATGTGGTGCTCGTGCTGGATGTTCAGGGTGCTTTGGCAGTCAAAGAGCAAATCCCTGAAGCAGTGTTGATTTTCCTAAAGCCACCTTCCCTTGACGAATTGAAGCGAAGGCTTGAAGCGAGAGGAACTGAAACGGCTGAAGCCATTGAAAAGCGGATGCTGAAAGCAAAATGGGAAATGGAACAAGCAATTAAGTTTGACCACATAGTCACCAACGACAAATTGGATGAAGCAGTGAAGGAGTTGGTCAAATTGATGAAAAG
>JANXCD010000226.1 GCA_025060305.1 Armatimonadota bacterium
CGTTGCTGTAACTGTAAAGGATGGTGAAACCGTTTTTGCTTTCGCTTAACTTCAATCCCCTTCCATCGTAACTCCAACTTGTCGTCCCTGTCAAATCTTGCATCTGAACCATGTTTCCCATTGTATCATAGGCGAAGGAAACAACGCTACCGTTCGGATAAACTGATTTGCGTTAACTGACCCATGATGAGAATCACAGCGTCCAACGACCCGGCGGTCTTGGAGTTGCATCTGGCGGTCGGCGTAAATTCGTCCCACTTTTGCTTAGGGCTGCAGTTGCTGCAGGAGTTGATGGCATCTTCATGGAAGTCCATCCTAGCCCAGACAAAGCCCTCTCCGACGGTCCAAACATGATCCCACTCAAATCTGTCGCCAAGTTGCTTGAAATGGCAAAAGAGTTACATTTCATTTCGCAAAAGTTCCGAAGTTGAACGGTTAGAGAGTCGCATGCTCTGATATTGCACAAACCGCCAAAACTTTTTATTATAAAGTATTGGTGAAATTTTTGTTTTGAACAAGGTACAAATTGATTTTGTTCTGATTCACATAGTAAAACTCCAAATATATGTATTTTTCATTAGGATTTTCTACAGGCGAAGTTACTTCTATCACCTAAAGAAAATATCCAAGTTTATTTTAGTTTCAAAACGCGCCAAAGCTGTAAGTTACCGTTAGTTAACCCTGCCACTAAAAGCTGACCGTTTTGGGAAAAAGCGAGGGTCATTGCCCAAGCCGGTAATTCATTTTTTAACTTTTGATGCAACGACAATCCTGTTAAACGCTCTATGTGGTAGATAAACCAATACCTTATTGCACCTGAAGCCGAATAT
>JANXCD010000227.1 GCA_025060305.1 Armatimonadota bacterium
TTATTCAAAAAGACATTCAAGATCCTGACCAGCGAGCAGAAGCGCAGGCAGATATCTCCAGAGTGCTGGCTGAGCGAGGTAAAATTAGAGAATCATTGCAAGTCGCTCAGAATATTAAAGATGCATATTGGCAATCAAAAGCATTGGAGGGTATTGCTGAAGTGAAGGTGAAACAGATTAAGAGAAGGATAACTCATGGAAGGAAAAGGTGAAGGACTGACACTTGAGGCAAATTTGCTCAGGAGGTAGAAGCGATGCAAAGACTTATAGTTTGCAGAATTCCAGGTGCTTGGGACGATTGAGTTGCCGTCTTAACAGCGAAAAAGTTGAAGGATTTTTCTTTCTATCAGCATACGCCTCTCGTAAAACGAGATCAACTGAATGACTACAATTGCAGAATAAAGGTGAAGCAAAATGGCGGAAGCGAAGACGAAAGAGACAAAAGAGACGAAAGAGTTGATGACCATTGAAGACCTTCGCCAAATCTCCGAAGATGAGCATCCCGGTGAGTTGGTGAGGGGAGAGTGGGTTGAAGTGAGCAGACCAACTTTGAAGCATGGCGATTTAATGGCTCAAATCGTTTTCCTGTTGCGCCTTTACCTTCAGCAAAATCCCATCGGCAAAGTTGTTTGTGGTGACCCGGGCTTTATTTTGGAACGCCACCCTGATACTCTCCGTGGTCCTGATGTCGCTTTTATCAGCAAGGAACGAATCCCATCTGAAGGCGTTCCTGACGATTGGTTTGAGGGGGCGCCTGATTTGGCAGTTGAAATTGTTTCAAAGTCTCAA
>JANXCD010000228.1 GCA_025060305.1 Armatimonadota bacterium
TTGACGACGAAAACGGGAACGATTGACTCCCTGATAACTCGCTCGGTCACCGAACCGAGGTAAAGCCGCTGCAGCCCTGTTCGCCCGTGAGTGCCCATGACGAGCAAATCAACGCTTTCACTTTCAGCCGTTTGAAGTATCGCCTCAACGGGGTGAGCCTCAACGATTCGGTAGTTGATTTTCAACTTGTCAACGACTGAGCCCAAAGTTTGCCTTACATGTTCGGCAAGGTAATTTTCGGCGTTTTGCTTTTGCCGTTTCAACTCGTTCAAAACTTTGTCGTATTCGTCGGCGATGACATACGGGGGGACTTCAAACCTTTCGGCGTGGAGCACAATTAGTTCGGCGCCAAATTGCACCGCACCGACAGATGCGTATTTGAGCGCAAGTTGGGAAAGTTCGCTGAAGTCCGTCGCAACTAAAATTCGCTTCGGCTCAAAACTTGGTCGCTCCATTTTTCAATCACGCTCCCACGCTACCTTTTTGGCGTCTTTTTTCTTTCCGCCAAATGTAGCGTCGGGTTCAACCCGACGATTTTTCGTAGGCTAAAAGCCGACGCTACTTTTAGTTCGTTTTTGGATTTTCACAGAACATGCCTTTACCGTGCCGAATTTTTCGGTCGGGTTTCATTTGCTTCTATGAAAAATGTAGGGACAGGCAAAGCCTGTCCGAAAAAATTCAGGCGGATTTCATCCGCCCCTAATCCTACCAACAACTTTTCTGGCTCTCGCCCCAAAGCGAACCAAAGTTGCGCTTCCGCAACACGAAGGTCGGAAAGGGCAACG
>JANXCD010000229.1 GCA_025060305.1 Armatimonadota bacterium
AATCTTCCCACTTGGGAAACTTGGGCATTGAAAACACCTCCGAGGGAAAATAGTAGCGCATTTTGTTTTGCTCGCCAATGTTCACAAGCAAGTGTGGACGATGATGCCGTCAACATTGAGCAAATCTTCGTCAAGGGATACGAAGGCGTTGACGCCCGCATCCAAAGCGACAGCGACATGATAGGCATCGGTCGGAAGCAGGTTGTATCGGCGCATCAAGGTGAAAGCAAGTTCATGAGCAGTTTCGGTTATGGGCAACAAAAGGGCTCGTCTTTCCAATTCGGCTTTGGCAAACTCCACTTCGTCCATCGCAGCTTGAAAAACTTTAGGGTTGAGTTTTGGAATATGCTTCCACCAATCCCCAGTCCGCCTGGATTCTTGAAGGAGCGCTTGGTGAAGAATGTGAAAGGCAACCTCATTGTAAGTGAAAGCGCTCACGACACAAATAACCTCTTCTGCTCTAAGTCGCTCAGCGAACTTAAGGCAATCATCATGGTAAGGGTCATGAGATTGCCAAAAAGCGATGGCAAACGAACTATTCCAATAAACGACAGGCTCCAATGGGTCAAGGAAGTTTCGCTTTTCGCTCAATCCAAGTCCACCCCATTTCACGATAAAGTTCCTTCAGCAATTCAGGGTCGGTTTTGCCTCTACCTGCCAATCGTTCATCGGCTTCCTTCCATTGCTGCTTCAATTTTTCGTCGGGAGGATAAGTCCAGCCTTTGCGTTTCAAAAGTTCTTGAATTCTTGGTGGAAGGTCTTCAAGGCGTTT
>JANXCD010000022.1 GCA_025060305.1 Armatimonadota bacterium
ATTCGTGGAAGCAAATTGGATTTGTTTTGGTTGGGATATACTGAGCCTGAAGTGAAAAGGCTTTCTGGACTGGAAATTCCTTACCGCCATGTTCCACCTGTTGAAATTTATTCGCCCACATATCGCCAAATTCACCAAGAAATTGTAGAGCAAAGGCTTCGTTTGCTATTTGAACGCTACTTCTTCGGCGTTCTTTCAATCCTAACGGAATTGTCTCGTTTCGTGCGTTCAAGAATGTTCCTTTTCGTCGGACCTGCGAGCATTCGTGCTCGCCCTATCCCCATAGACCAAATCTTCGCAGAACACTTCGTGAATTTGGGTTGGGAACATGAAGCCACTTTGGTAGACACAATCGTTGCCCGCACCCTCTTTCGTGCCCATGTCAACCCTGCCACTGGTCTAAGTGACCGAAGGATGCCAACTGAACATTTGGTCATACTGAAGCGGAAATATTTGACATCGCTGTCATCGCCAAATTAACGGAAATCCGAAGACAACCTTTCTATCACTTGCAGGGCAAGCCTAAAGCCAATTGAGCGCCGAAGGCTTCAACAAGCACAGGTTGATATGCAAACAATGCAGGTGTTCCGCCAGTGTGTATGAAAATGACAGTGTGCTCTTCCGTCAGTCGTCTACTTTTTGCCATCGCAATAATGGCTGCGAATGCTTTCGCTGTGTAGGCAGGGTCAAGGACAATCCCTTCCAACTGAGCCATCATTTTCATCGCTTCAATTCCTTCAGGTGTCGGAATCCCATAGTCTTCACCAACAAAGTCCATAGTGAATAAAACTTCTTCAGGCATCACTTTCACAGGTAAATCCAAACTTTCGGCAACCAAGTTAGTCAATTCCGCTATCCGTTGGTGAACGCCTTCTCGTTTCAATGGCGAAATTCCGATGACTTTCCAATCAAGCCCTAAGGCTTTCACTCCAATAATGAGACCTGCTTGCGTCGGTGTTGAAGAACTATGGATGATGTGAGTTGGTTCAATGCCCATCTGACGACATTGCTCAACAAGTTCCAGAAGGCAAACAAGGTAGCCGTAGCCACCTGAAACATCGGGATGACGGATGATGAAAGGCTTATGACCTTTGTTCCGATACTCATCGGCAACTCGCTCTTTTGCGAGTTCCAAATCTTCATCTGGTTCAACAAACCTGACATCGGCACCAAAAAGATAGTCAAGGAGCAGATTGCCTTGAGGCTCAACTTTAAGTGCCTCAACTTGCGGCAATCGGCGAAGGACAAGAGCACATTTGAGCCCAAGTTTTGCACAAGCAGCAGCCGTTTGACGACAATAGTTGGATTGAACTGCAGCGCCATTGATTATGACATCGCATCCTTGGCTAATTGCTTGCCCAATTCCAAATTCAAGGTGGCGAGTTTTGTTCCCGCCAAAAGCCAAACCAGTCAAGTCATCTCGCTTGACGAAAATTTGAATGCCGAGCAGTTGGGAAATTCTCGGCAAAGGTTCTAAAGGTGTAGGCAGAGTCGCCAAAGAGACCTTAGGTAATTTCCCCAAACGCTCCCAAAGTTTTGCCTCAGAAACTACCACTTCAACCAAAGTTATCGCCTCCTGTTCCAAAAATCTTTTAGCCATCGTTCACAAAGCATTATTGTGGCGCTTTTTCCTTCGCTGAGAGCAAAACAACTTCAATTTTTTTGTCCCTTGACAGCCCACCAAAGTCAAATTTCCAGCGCTTAATTTCATCACCCCTAAGCAAGGGTTCAACTGTGGCTTCTTTAAGTAAAAGCAGGTGTGTCAGTTGATTTCTCAATCGCTTCAAAGCATTAGCGTTGAGCATTCGGCTAGGCATCAAAGCGTAAACTTCTATGTCGGGACGCTTAGCCATCAAAGCGAATGTAGGGTCAGGCGAAAAAGAGCCAATCAAAATCTTCGCTTTCGGCGGCAGCAAACTTTCAAGTTCGGAAACAAAGTTTGACACTTGTAAACGAATTTTGGGAATTGCTGAAAGGTGACGAGTGACAACAAAAAATTGATATGACCACCAAAGTAAAGCCAAAGTCGCTACGGCAAGCCGTCCGAATTTTGCATCCGTTTTCCGAAGCAAATGGTCAACAAAAGACGCTAAAATCAAGTATCCGAAAGGCACAAAGAGCGACGGATACCATGCTTCGGCGCCTGCCATCGCAACAACATAAAGGACAAAAGCGAAGGTAAAAAGCCATCTTGGCACTAACCATTTTTCCCTTAAGGCTGTGTATGCCGTTATGGCAACTGGCACAAACCAAAGCATAGCGTTCAAAGGAACACCGAGGTAAAACTCTGTGCCCCAAGTTGTTGAGCCAAGCAAGAAAATAAGGATGTCAGTCAAGGAATATTGCTTGTGGAAAAAGTGTGCCTTCATCTGGGCGATAAAAATTTCCCAGCCACTTACAGCATACCAAAGCCAAAGCGAAAAGAAAATAGCAATGGGGAAATAAAAGGCTAAACCGTTACGCCAATTTGACCTCTTGACAATTATCGCAATGCCAACAAGCCAACAAGGCAAAGCGATTGGATGGTTGCAAACTGCCAAAGCCAAAACCAAGCCAATCAAAGCGCTGCCGAAAACACTTTCGTGCAAGCGAGTTGAAAGCAAAACTGCTGTCAGCAAAAGCAAACATCCTGTCAAGGCGTCAGGGCGAGCAAAGTTAGATGCGAACTGAAATGTCAAATCCGAAGCAGTCCACAAAACGGCAAGCAAAATTGCGCCAAAAGGCAAATTCAAGTTGCGACAAAGCAAAACCAGCAAAAGCAACGAAAACATCCCAATAATTCGGCTGAAAGCCCTGACCGAATTCAAGTCAAAACCGAAAATTCTGCCCCAAAGGCTTAGAGCAAAAGGGTAAAGGGGCATTTGCCAGTAAGTTTTTTCGTCGGCACCGAAAAGCAAATCGTCAATCAAATCGTTTCGGAAGCCTTTGCCTTCGGCAAAGTTTTGAGCCAACCTGATGATAACGACTTCGTCATGCCAAGGGACAAGCCAAGAATCTCCGTAAACAGAAAGGGTCACAACGAAAGCGACAAAAACAATTGCAAGCGAAAAGATTGCGACAAGCATTGACAATTTCTTGTTTTTCAGACTCAACCATTTTCACCCCTAAACTTAGCCCCAAAATCTCATTTTCGTTATTTACTTCAAAGTTGTTGATGAACGCTTTTTCATCATCATGCTATGGGCTTTAGCCCATAGCGGCTGACGAATTTTTGAGCGCCATCTTTAGACGGCGTGTGAAATTTTTGCCGAATGAGTTCGGCGCTCAGTTTGTTCGTCATCAACCACTGGCTAAAGCCAATGGCATGGCTAAACGAGCACTAACAAACTTTAGTAAAGAGCGCTCATCTCATTAAGACTTGCGCAGTTGGCTTTGTTTTGTAGTAGTAGACGACAATCTGCCTGAAAAAGCCTCACAAAAATCTAACAAATTGCAAGGCTTTCATCTGCTAACTGCGTAACTATGTATGTCTTTGAACGGCTTCCCCTAAATTCCACTGTGGGTCGCAAGTCTTTTAACAAATTAGCGAAAAAACTTTGCGCTATAGGCTTTGAGCATATCCGTTAGCAAATTCTTGAGCATTAATTTCAGTTGGCAAAAATTGAATCAACGAAAAGTTTAGAAGGCTTTTGCGTTGGCAACCTAAATTTTGTCGCAAGCGAATTTCAGTCACAATCCAACTTCAAGCAAGCGTGGGTAATCAGTAACCGAAACTTCAACAACGAGTTTGCCCTTTGACCTTTGCGACACTTTGAACGAAACTGGCTTATCCGTCAATGGGTCGTAAAAGCGAATGTGCTTTGGAGTTCCATTAAAACCCGTGATGGTCAAGCGATAGTTTTCTTCCGTCATCGGCTTCGTAACATCGTAAGTCATCGTGTAAATGGCAATGACGAATTTTCGTTCGTGACATTGGAAGGGCAAGAAGGCGAAAGCGTCTCGCTGCCATAAAGTTTTGCCTGCAACAGTGTAAATCGGCGTTTGTTTGCCTAAAGCAATGACATCAACGGAAAGTTGACTAACTTGACGCAGCAGTTTGCTACCGGAGAAAGTTCTTGTCAAGTTGCGAAGTGCTTTCAAGGGTAAAGTCGCTACTTGCTCAAACGAAACACTATTGGTCAATTCCTTCAAGTTTGTCGGCAACAAACCCATGTCGGTTGCATGTTCACTGTGAGCGCAATAGTAGTGCATGACATCAATCCCCTTGTTTAGCCAAAAGCAAAATGACCTGAGAACAGTTTTGGCTTTCAACGACCATGAACCTTGCTCATCGTTGACACCGCATTCAGGTGGCGAGACACCATGTTCGGTCATGTAGTGGTAAAACCTGTCAACTCCGACAGGCTTTCTGTTGAGCCTTACTTCGGGGTTGAGCAGTCGCATCAAACTTTCGGTTTGGACGAAAGTGTGTGCCCAACCTTCAGGCATTCGGATTTCAACTTTCGGTGCTTCGCCTTCCAAACAGCGCCAAGTTTCATTTAGGGCTTGTTCTTGCTCAGGTAACTTCCTTGTGCCCGTGCCGTAAGGGTGATAACTTTGTCCGTCGGTAAATGGCGGTAGTTTTTCAATAGGTGTGTGGAAGAAGGTCGTGTTGGAGAATCCCCAAATGCAACGAACCCTCGGAAATTTTGACTTGACAAGTTCTATTGTCCTGCGAGCAATTTCCCAAGCGTGACCGCCAGGATGCAAAAAGTCAATTTTGAATTCTGCTACAGGTGGGTCGTAGTAGTGGTTGATGCCGAAGTCACGCATGAAATTTGAGCCGAAGGTCAATTCGTTCCAAATTTCAAGGTCAAAATCGTCAATGCCAACGCCTTTGAGCAAGTTCAAAACAAGTTGCATATAACGAAGCCAACCTTTCGCTGTCGCTTCAAACTCTGGCGTGGCGACAGGATAAGCGGGCAAATATTTGAGGGTAGCCAGCAAAACTTTTTCGCCTGCTCTCAAGTCTTTCGGTAGAGGCTTGCTCAATTTGCACTCGCCTGTCTGGGGTTCAAACTCGGTGATGAAAACTTCGCATGCCCAGTAATCTGTCAAGTTGCAAAGCCCACTGTAACGAGGAACGATGTCAGCAACATTGTCAAGTTTGATGATGCGACTTCCTTTGGGTGCATCGGCAACAACTTTACGCTCAAAAAACTTGTGTGGGCAGGGGACGCCGTGATGAGCGTTGAGCAAAATTGTCGGGCGAATTCCATAGCGCTTACAAAGTCCTAAAATCATTCGCCAGTGCTCTTCATTGCTCAACCCAGTTTCATCCCAATTGACATTGCTCCAGCCGATTTCAATGCGAAAAGTCCTAAAGCCTGCCTCAGCAAGCAAGCGAATTCCAAGTTCGTGTCGGTAGAGCACATTGTAGTTGACACCGATGCCTCGCAAAAACTCGTAGCCGCTTTTCGTCTCAAGGTAGGCACGCCAAGGTAACCTTAGGTGGCTGTGTTTAGGCCAAGGGACATCAAGTTGCATCAGGTCAACATATGGGCGGATGGGAAACTCTTGGGCAAAAGCAAAGGCATTTATGACCGCCAACGGAATCAAAATTTGCCCTAAAGTTTTTGCATTGACTGACATCACAATTGCACCTCCAACATTTGCTGAAAGTTGTCTAATTCTAAAAATCAAAGGTCAGAAGGTGAGCGCTTTTTTAAACATGTTACGAACTTTAGTCCATAGTCGCTGACAAAAGGTAGGGGCAAGTGAAACCTTTCCGAAATTTAACAGGCGGATTTCACATGCTCCTACAATGCGAATTTTCGCCAAAATAATTCGTCGCTCAATTTGTTAGTCATCAATCATTGGCTGAAGCCGTTGGCATGGAGTATCAACAAACTTTTTAGTAAAGAGCGTTTCAAATTTTGTAAATTGCTGATAAAGCCAGTGGTGATAGATTGAGTTGAAGAAATTTGCAGCGAGTGGTAGAGGCGACAAAATTTTTCAGGGAAACCTGAAGCGAAAGGAGCGCTTGAAATGGCGACACTGAAGATTGAACCCGAAAGCCTTGAAGTAATTGTGCCAGAAGGTTTGCCACTGATGAAGGCTTTGTGGCAATCAGGTGTCAATGTTGAAACTCCATGTGGAGGTTTCGGAGTTTGTGGCAAATGTCGTGTCCGTTTCATTAGCGGTCGTATCCCTGACCCAACTATTGAAGACCGAAGACATTTGACAAATGTTGACCTTCAAGAAGGTTGGCGTTTGGTTTGTAGGCAAAAGGTTGAAGGTGATGCTTCCATTTTTGTTCCAGAAGAAAGCAAACCATCAATCGCTCAAATCTTGACTGCTGCCGTTGAACGAGAAACAGAATTTCAACCTGCCGTTAGGCGCTTGATCGTAAAAGTTCCTGAGGCTTCCACATTGGACGAAAGAAGTCAAGTTCGTCGCTTACTTGATTCCTTAAAACAACATCACGGTTTGAATTTCCTTCCTTCTTCTCTCCCTTTGTCAGTGGTTCGTTCTTTGCCAACTCTTCTTCGTGGCAACCAAGAAGTTTGTGTTACCTTTCAAACTGATGAAAACTGTCAAACTCGCATCCTTTCAGTTGAGCCTACAAGTCAAAGCGGAAAACCTTTGTTGGGAATGTCTTTTGATATTGGCACGACCACTCTTGTTGGTTACTTGCTTGACTTGGAGAAGGGTAGAGAAATTACTAACGCAGCGAGGCTTAATCCCCAAGTCCAATTTGGAGATGATGTCATCTCTCGTCTTTGCTTTGCCATGCAACAAAGCAATGGTTTGAAAAGATTACAACAAGCAGTGGTGCGTGGTATGAACGAAATCATAGCCGAATGTTGTAAAGAAGCGGATGTGGCTTCAACGGAAATTTACGAAATCGTTTGTGTCGGTAACACCGCCATGATGCATCTGCTTTTGGGTGTCAATCCTGAACCTATTGCCCTTGCCCCTTATGTCCCTGTTTTCAACGAACCTATTGCGGTTGAAGCGTGGCGACTGGGTTTGAAAATTCATCCTAACGGCATCTTGACAACTTTACCTTGTGTTTCCGGTTACATTGGTGCTGACACTGTTGCCGTTGTTTTAACTCACTTACATGAACCTGAAGGTGAGCCCGCTGTTGCCCTTGACATTGGCACTAATGGTGAAATAGTGGTGCGCTATAAAGGTCAATATTGGTGTGCTTCTGCTGCTGCAGGTCCTGCCTTTGAGGGCGGAAGGATTTATCAGGGCATGAGAGCCGAAATAGGTGCTGTCGCTCAAGTTTTAGTAGAAAGGAGCGATAGCAATGTTTGGCTGCGAGTTTCAACCTTGGGTGGCAAGCCACCAAAAGGTATTTGTGGCTCAGGTTTAATTGATGCTGTTGCTGCTTTGCTTGAACTGGGAATCATAGACGAATCTGGGCGGATGAAGAGCAATTTGCCTGAATGGAGTGACAGGATTTTGTCATTCAACGGTCAAAAAGCCTTCCAACTCGTCTCACCTCAATCAAGCGAAAGGCATGAAGGTATTGTTTTGTCACAAAAGGATGTCCGTGAATTACAATTGGCGAAAGGCTCAATTCGTGCCGTGACGGAAGTTTTGCTAAAGTTTGCGAACTTAAATTGGGGAGAAGTTTCAAAAGTTATCGTCGCTGGAGCATTTGGTGTTTTCGTCAACTTGGAATCGGCGAAAAGAATTGGCTTGCTGCCACCATTGCCGAGAAATCAATTTGATGTTGTTGGAAATGCAGCAGGCGCTGGCGCAAAGTTGGCTCTAAAGTCCGTCAAGGAAAGGCTGAAAGCAAGGGAACTCGCCAACAAAATGAAACATGTCCCAATGACAGGGAATTTCGCTTACGAGGAAGCACTTATGGAATTTATCGCCTTTCCAGAAACCTGACTTTGTGTTGCAACTTAGTTTAGCCGACAATTTTTGCTTTGGCTGTAAGCCAAAGTTGAATTTTTGTAAATCTGCTTGCCTTCTAAAATTTAGCAATGGAAAAGTTTTGAGACAGTTATTGAAAAATTCGGATAAATTCAAGTCAGATTGCACTTTACAATGGCAAAGGTGTGTGGCATAAATTTCAAGGCTTTTTCAAAGTTAATGGAGGAGGCGAAAAATTATGCAGAGGGATGATTGTTGGGTTAATTGTGCGAAAACAATGCGTTGGGGAACTATGGCAGCACTATTGTTTCTGTTGCTATCATGTGGGTGGACTCAAAATAGTAGCGGTTCGCCTATGGTCGTTTTTCTTGAACCGTCGGAAGGAGCCACTATTTCAAGTGATGCTGAAACTGTTCAAATCCGCTTCCGATTGATAAGCCCTGACAATACGAACCTGATGCGATATCAACCATTCGTTAATGGTCTCCCAGGCAATGAACCCATTCCTATTGAACCGCCGAGCCCTCAAGTTGAGTTGACTATTTTGTGGCGTGGAATAAAGCAATTTCCTGATGGCATTCATATCATCACTATCAAAGTCGTGGACAGCAAAGGAAGAGAGGGAATGGGGTCATTGACTCTTTACAAAGGTCGTGATTCAAATAGACCGACGGCTGAAATCCTAACTCCCAAAAGTGGCGACACTGTTCGTGGCGAAGTTCCAATTTTGGTTCGCATCAGCGATGACAGAGGGGTGAAAGCCATTACTGTCAGCGCCACCCAAAGGGAAACTTCTAAAACCCAAACGATTTATCTGGCTGTCGGAAATTATGGTCGGTTCATGGAAATTCGTGTCCTTTGGAACACAGCCGAAAAGCATCCCGAAACAAAGAACGATTTGTTCCCCGATGGTATTTACCTGTTACAAGCGAAAGTTCGTGACATTGAAGATAACGAAGGTGTTTCAAATGAGGTTTTGATTATTGTCCAAAACAAAATTGCTCAACCGGTGATTTCACAAATCAATCCCAACCAAGCGACAAGAGGTGGAGCAGCACCGCCTATCGTCCCAGAAAAACCTTCGTCAATACAAGAACCGAAAACTTTGCTAACTTTAGAAACTCCCACTAAGTTAAGTTCATCAACAGAGCCAATTCCTTTCAAGTTGCAAAAGCCAGAGCAACCTCAAGGACAACCTACAATTTCCTTACCTACCACTCAAGTCCGACCATCAGTTCCCAAGAGTCAAGGAAAAGTTTTAACAGCCGAAATTGAAATCAAGCCATCTGCTCAAGAGCAATTAATGCAAGTTGCTATCGCTACACCCATATTACAACCCCGTCTAAATTTGGCTCTTCCAACTCCAGAGACTATCAGACAACCAGAGACTTCTAAGCAAGAAGAAATTGTTAACCTTCCTGTTAGCAGGAGTGATTTGCCTCTTCCTCGTGTTGCTGGTTCAGTTTCTTCCTCTCGCCCAAACTTAAGCCTCTCAAGGGGAGAAACTAAATTAACGGAAGCAAAAGTCAAACCTCAACTGCCTTTGTCTGCTTCTCCAACTCCTCAAGTGGCGACTATTGTTCGTGCCCCGATTAGTGCTCCTATTGGTCAAATCAAATTGGCTTCCGCATGGCTGCCTCCTTCTCCGAGCACATTAAGGCGAGAGCCAGAAGTCCCTGAGACACCTTTAATTGCTCCGCCTATGTCAGTTCCTAGGCTGCCTGAACCAGAAGTCAAAACCAAAAAGTCAGCACCAAATCCTTTGCCGAGACCCAAATTTACTATTCAACCTGCTCATAGTTTGAGATACACTGTCATTGCTGGAGACACTCTTTACAGCCTCGCCGAGAAGTTCGGCATATCTGTCAAAGATTTGGCAGAAGCGAACGGAATACCTGAAAATTCACCTTTAAGGATTGGACAAAGATTAATCATCCCATCACGACCAGTTACTGTTTTGGTTGATGGCAAAACTGTCCAAAGTGAAGTTAGTGCCTTTGTGAGAGAAGGTGTCGTTGTTGGTTCTCTTAGGTCTGTCATTGAAGCCAGTAAAGGCGTAATCGGTTGGGACAACGAACGAAAGAAAGCAACTGCTACATTAGGCTCGCTCAGCATTATAGCAACTATAGGGGAAAAAACGCTTGATGTGAATGGAGAGAGAGTTCCCTTGTCCATTGCTCCTTTCCTTTTGCAAAGCAGGACATTCTTGCCTTTGCGTGAATTGGGAATTAGCATGGGCAAAGAGGTTCGCTGGAAGAAAGGAATTTTGCTTATTGAGACACCAAAGCCTTGATGTTTTCAATTCACTTGCGAATGAGAGCCAAAAGAGTTTTTTGAATAGCACGCAAAGATTTGCTTACCGTTGCCTTTGAGACTCCTCTCTTAGTAGCGATTTCCGCTGGTCGGTAACCTTCCAAAAGCATCAGAAGGACTTCACGCTGAACAGGTGTCAAAAGGTTGAGTAATTCTTTCATCAAACATTTCGCCGAAAAAATAGCCTCTGGGTCATCAGAACCGTTGAGGGAACAAGCAAGTAGACACTCATCAACACCTAAACGCTCGCATAGGGCACACAAACTTTCAACCACAACTCCGCTTCGTTGCTTGCTATCCACACTTTTGCCTCTTCTTAAGACATCAATGGCGTGTCTATAACAGGCTCTAAAGATGTAAGCCTCAGGCTTATCATGCAAGTCTTCCCATCGTTCCAGCAAAAATAAAGTCATCTCGCTAACTAAATCTTCGCATAACTCTTTATCGGCAGTCAAACGAGAAGCCAAATCGTATAACTTGCCTCTCGCACTTTCAACCGATTGCAAGGGTGTCAATGCTCTTCACCTCCAGTCAAAAACGGTAGACACTTTTCAAAAAATTTTTCCAGATCCAAAAGTAAAGGGTTCAATGCCATCCTGTAAAACTAACTCAAGTCTGATTGGAATGATTTGACAATGGGCAATTTATTTAGGACTTACATATTTGGTTTTGTTTCGCAGTGGCAGGAAGCCAGTCTGCCTAAAAACCACTGCAAGAGGTTCAACAAATCAGGCAGACTTCATTCGCCCCTACATTCAACTGCTATCATATGAGTTCGGGCAAGGGAAATGGATTTAGGTGCCGCTTTTGTCAATCAATTTAGACTTGGCTAAAGAGCGGATGTCATCCATAAAGTCTTCAGTCAATGGAACTCCTGTTGCCACTATCCCGCCATGCAAAACTCCTTTAATTGCTAAAAGTCTGTTGGCTAATCTCCGAACCGATAATGATTTGCCTCTCAAAACAACAACCTCTAAACAGTGGCGTTCGTCAAGATGAACATGGAGTGTAGAGACGATTATGGAGAGAGCATGATGCTGTAAATCGGTTATCTGGTTTGAAAGACCATGCTTTTCGTGATCGTAAATGATGGCAACTACTGCAATGACTTCGCCTTTCTCTTGCTCCCATGCTTCTTGGATTATTGCGTCTCTTGCCAAATCTCTTATCGCTTCTGAACGATTGCGATAACCTTTCCTTCGTATGTATTGGTCAAATTTTTGGAGCAGAGTGTCCTCCATTGCTACACCGAAACGAACAAGTTTGGCCATTTCCTTTTGCCTCCTCAAAGGAATAGTTCCTTACTCAAAATTTTGCTCTTCGTGTGCAAAGTTTGTCAATGCATGAAGTCAGTATTGTTTTTTTAGGGGCAGATGAAAGTCGGCTTGAAAAAACCGTCTCTTGAGTAGTATAGAGTTGCTCAAATTTTATGGACCAAAATTAGGAACGAGGTGAAAGAATGTGGCTATGGAAAGGTCAAAAGCGCTTTTTGAGCGAGCAAAAAAATTTATGCCAGGAGGCGTTAATTCACCTGTTAGGTCCTTCCGAGCAGTTGGAGGGACACCTTTCTTTGTTGGGAAGGGTGAAAGTTGTTACCTTTGTGATGTTGACGGCAAAAGGTATGTTGACTTTGTTTGCTCTTGGGGACCTTTAATTCTTGGGCATGCCCACCCTGAAGTTATAGCGGCAGTCAAACAAGCAGTGGAAAAGGGAACAACTTATGGCACACCAACCGAACTTGAAGTTTTGTTGGCTGAGAAAATCTGCCAAGCCTTCCCGTCAGTAGAGATGCTGAGGCTTGTTAGTTCAGGGACAGAAGCAACAATGAGTGCCATAAGAGTTGCAAGGGGTTACACTGGTCGCAGGAAAATCGTTAAGTTTGAAGGTTGCTATCATGGTCACGCAGACCATTTGCTTGTCAAAGCCGGCTCTGGTGCAACAACCTTTGGAGTCCCTAACAGTGCAGGAGTGCCAGAGGGAACTGCCCAAGACACTATCGTTTTACCATACAACGATGTTGAGACCTTCAATGAAACAATGGATTCCATAGGTGACGAAGTGGCAGCAGTAATTGTTGAACCCATTGCAGGAAACATGGGGGTTGTTTTGCCGAAAATTGAATTTTTGAAGGCACTGCGGGAACAGACTAAAAAACGCGGCAGCATCTTGATTTTTGACGAAATCATCACAGGTTTTCGTGTGGCTTTCGGTGGTGCTCAGTCCCTTTACGACATCAAACCCGACATGACTTGCTTGGGAAAAATCGTTGGAGGAGGTTTCCCTTTGGCTGTTTATGGCGGTCGCAAAGAAATTATGGAGTCCGTTGCGCCACTTGGACCAGTTTACCAAGCAGGAACTCTTTCTGGCAACCCAATTGCTGTGACTGCTGGCTTGAAGACCATTGAAATCCTTGAACGAGACAATCCCTATCCTCAACTGGAACAAAAAACTCGCAAATTGACAGAAGCGATAGCAGAGTCTTCAAAGGAGTTTGGTGTTAACATTCAAATCAATCAAATTGCTTCCATGTTCACAGTCTTTTTCAACGACGAACCTGTAACCGATTACTCATCGGCGAAACGAAGCGACGTTAATCTTTATGCCCACTTTTTCCATGCTTTGCTTGAAAATGGTGTTTACTTTCCACCATCGCAATTTGAAGCCGCTTTCCTTTCAACTGCCCATGACGAACAAGCCTTGGCAATAACTCAAGAAGCCATCAGACTTGCAATGAAGTCAATCTCAACTTGTTAAAAGGGACAGTGATAATTGCCTATGAGAATTTGCATAAAACCGCAGGGACAGTGACATGGACTAAAGAGCCAACAAACTTTGAAGTGAAGCGAAACTCACCTAAGCCTTTTATCTTCCTTTTGCGCTTGTTCCAGTTCTTTGCGGGCAAACTCATATAGCACGATAGCCCTCTTTCTCGTTAAATCATCTGGTTGCTCAATCCATTGGAGCATCAATTCAGTGGCTTGCAAGAATAGTTCGCAACAAAGCAGCCTATGGTTATGAATTTTGGCAAGTGGCTCAGGAGTTTGAAGTTTGTAGGCTAAGCGAAGCAGTTGCTCAGCAGAAGTATTCGTTTGTTTCAAACGCTCCTGCAAGTCTTCACGAGATAACTTGGTGGCATCAAAAGCAAAGAGGTTTTCCCTTACCTGCTCAAATAGCCTAACGATTTCCCTGTCCAAAACTGAAGTGGCAATGCGAAAAGCATCATATCCTAAAGCAACTTTTTCACTAACAGAGGCGAGAGCAAATAAGAAAGACAAAGCAACTTCATAGTTCTTTAACATCCAAGCCAATCTCAAAACACGCTCAGCAGCAATTTGGTCGGTTATGAGATTAGTGGCTAATTTTTTCAAAGCCTCTGTCGCTAAGTTTGAGTCACCATTTGCTTGCAACCTTTCAGCGGCGTCTAAAATCAACGAGAAATCGGAAGTTAACTGCAAAAGCCTACTGTCAAACTCAATTGCTTCTTTGCTAAAGACTTCTGCTTCCTTTTCCCTGCCTCGTTTTTTAGCGTTGGAAGCCAAAATCATTGCAGCCCTTGCTCCTAAAGCCAAATAGTGAGGCTCAATTTCTGGACTTCTTCGCAATTGCCTTACAGCCGTTAAGGTCAAGTCCCATCTTCCTCTTTGAGCGGAAACTCTTGCTATACCTTCCCATGCCTCCCACAACTCCGATTGAAGGTAAACAGCCCGCCTGTATTCCATCAAAGCGTCCTCCCATTTCTGTCGTCCTTCGTATGCTTGTCCAAGTAGCAGGTAAAGGTTTGGCTCTTGTGGTGAATCTAAAACCAATTTGCTCAAAAGTGCGATGGCTTCATCCCATTTGCCTTCGGCCATAAGAGCCTTCGCTGCGTTTGCATCCGTTGGAATTTGTTGATTTGGCTCAACTTCTTCAAGGGTAGGCTTGAGTTGTTGATATAGCCATTGTCCCAATCTCAAAGCGAGGATCAATTCAGGCGACGGGGGATTTCTGCCAGAGATTGGGCGAAGAAGTTTTTTTTCCTCTTCTGTCAAGGGATTTTCTTCCAAATCGCTTTCAAAACGCAAATCAACAGGAACAAGCAACCTTGCTTCTATGCCTTTCAAAACACCTTCATCTTTGCTTTTCGCTCTGAACCACAAAGCAGCCTTCGCTCCTTCAATGAGGCACAAAACATTTGCATTCTCATAAGGTTTCAACAGAACTTCGGGCGAAATTTTTCCTTCCCTCAGTGCCCTTTGGATTGATGGTGATTCTCTGTGAAAAGTCACTAAAGACCATTTGCCCAAAACTTTCTGCCAAACCAAAGGCAACGACTTCGTCAAAGCCTTTTGCGCATCAGCGTTCTCAGGTAGCAAGGGAGGAGGCAAAAGTAAAACTGTCAAGGATTGAGATTTCACAGGGATTACAAAAGCAAGGAGCGAAAGCAAATAGAAAACTGACCGCATGAAATTTCACCTTGCCCGTTTACAAATTTCAAGCCCTCTTTGACACGCTTCAATTCCTCTTTTTGCCGACGAGACATTGATTCCCTGCTCAATTTGGCGCTTGTAGGCAGCAATAGCGTTGGCATACTCTTCTGCTGCTTCATCGTAACGCCGAAGTTGCTGAAGTGCCAAAGCAAGTTGTTGTCGGATGTAACCTTCACGCTCAATCCCAATGCCTTGTGAGAGAATGTTGCGGTAAATTTGGACGGCACTTTCAAAGTCGCTCTCGTAAATTCTCTGAGCCGCCAACCGCTCCATATCTTCAACAGTTGGCTGAGGTGATGAAATTGACGGCACAGAACTTGCTGAAGGGCTAACAGAAGGCGTTGATTGAGATTGAGAAACATTGGGCGAATTGGGTCGTTGAGGTTGGCTCGGAATTATGAAAGCAGGTGGCGGAATAGATTGAGGCATCGTCGGATAACTAAGACTGCGCTGCTGCCATGACCACTTAGTAGCATCGTGACTTTGATGGGAAAATTGCTGAGATTGAGATTCAGATTGAACTGAAGGCGAAGAAGTAGAACCTATTTGACTTCGTTCAGGTTGAAAAGTTTGCCGCCTCGTTGGAACAGGCAAGACAGGCAAAGGAGTAGTTTCGGAGTGGACTGCTACTGTTGGCTGACGGCGTTGCTCTTGAGATTCCTCTTTCATTGCCCTTGCAATCAAAAGCCAACTCCTTGCTTCATTATTGTTAGGTGCAATTTGATTTGCTCTTTCAAACCATCTAATGGCTTCATCATACTTTTGAGAATTCAGTGCATCCATCCCTCGCCTTAAAGCCAACTCAAGGGCTGCTGGCATAGGAGGCACTGTTTGAGGCGCATTAGGCAACTGGGGTGATGGAGCCAAAGTAATTGGCGTTTGCTGCTGAACGGGTGGAACTTTGGGGATTGGTGGAACGATAGCACGAACAACAAAAAGAGAACTTACAACCAAAGCAGCAGCACCAAGTAAAGGCAAAGGATGACCAGCCCAAATCCAATCGCTTTTCTCAGAAGGCAAAGGTTTCGCTGACGAGGGCGGGGATGGCTTTGGCAGTCCTTTCTCAAGCCTTTCCTTGCCCAACTTGGCAGGTTCGTAATCCTTGTCAATTTCAAGGGCTTTGTTGTAAGCGGAAAGTGCTTTATCTCGCTCACCAACTCTCTCGTAAAGTTCGCCCAAAAAGGCATATGCGGCTACAAAATCGCTTTTCAAATTAATTGCTCTCTTGCAAAACAAGATTGCATCATCATATGCTTCCTCATTTGCTAACTTCATTGCTTGAGCCAGCAAATCTTCAGGCGAAACTTGGGGTAACTTGTTGGCAGGCTCGTTGTGTAAAGATCCATTCACTTTGCTTGCGTTTTGACTGTTAAGTGAAGCACCACAGTGAGTGCACTTTTCCACCCCATCCCCTATGGCGTTACCGCAATGGCGACAAAATGAAGCCAAATTTCTTAACACCTCCAAATCAAAAAATCCGACGATGCCATTGCCCGTTTACCCCATAAAAGTCGCTTTTCAAACACGCTCAACAGTTCCTGACAAAACCCGATAGTAGACATCTTCAAGTCGGTCAATACAAGCCGGCAAGGAAAAAGTTTGCATCGCATAGGAGCGAGCACGCTCTCCCATCGCCATTTTGAGGTGAGGTTTGTCAAGTAAAGTTCGGACAGCATCAGCAAAGCCAATTTTGTCTTCAGGGACGACGAAACCAAATTCTCCATCTTTGACGAAATTTTTTATGCCACCTTCCCCAACAATCACTACTGGCAATCCTGCCATCATTGCCTCAGTTAATGCTAAACCTTGCATTTCAGTTTTGGAAGCAAAGACGAAGATGTCGGCTGCAGCATGGAAATCGGGAATTTCCTCTCTCGGTCTGCTACCGACGAAAATAATCCTTTCGCCCCCTGGCAATTTTTTCGCTTTCGTTTTCATCGCTTCTATTTCGGGACCTTCACCAACTAAAAGCAAGTAAGTTCTAAGTCGTTCGGCTAAAAGAGGCGAAAGCGCATCAAGCAGGAAAGCAATGTTCTTTTCCTTAGCGATGCGACCGACATAAAGCAAGACAGTGGCTGTTTCAGATATGCCCAACTCTTTGCGAACTCTAAAACCGTTACCTTTGCCGAATTGTTCAGCGTTGACACCTGTTGGGATGAACTCAATTGGCGTCGTAACACCAAAGGAACGAAGCAAAGGTTCGGCTATGGGAGAAACAGTTATTACGATTTTGCACTTGTTGCAAAAGGAAGCGCTCCACCATGCAATAAAAGGCTTACTGATGAATTTGGGAATAGGGGCATAGTGCAAATACTCAGTGACGAGAGTGTGAAAGGTGGTGACTACTGGAATGCCTCTTTTTTGGGCTTGTTTTAAGGCGAAACGGGAAAGCCACATGAAGGAATGAGTGTGCACGATTTCAGGGTTAAAAGTATCAAAGCAATTGGCTAATTGTCGTGCGAAAGGAACAGCGATAGGATAATCAGGATAAAAGGGATTGGGTAGGGAAGGGACACGAAGGACATTTGTTGAATCGCTTTCTGCCTTTGGATGTCTTGGTGCCACTATCATGACCTCATGTCCCTTCTGTAAAAGTTGCTCAGTCAAAGTTTCAATCACGGCAACAATTCCGTTGCGGACGGGATGATAACACTCGGAAACGAAAAGGATTCGCATTAACCCATCACCTTTTCCTTTTCGCTTCTTTTTTTGGCTCTTCAAGCAAATCAAAGGTCATGAGCACTGCTTCGGCAATTTCTCTCATTGGTTTGCGAGTTTCCATGCTTCGCCTTTGAAGCAACTTGTAGGCTTCTTCCTCGCTCAATTTGTATTGCTTCATTATCAAACCTTTAGCACGCTCAACGAGTTTTCGGGTCGCTAACTCTTCTTCAAGTTCGCTGAGTTCTTCCTGCAATTTTCTAAACTCGTTGAAGCGTGCAACAGCGATCTTCATGGCTGCATCCAACGCTTTGGGATCAAAGGGTTTCGTCAGAAAACCAAAGACACCTGCTTCTGTCGCTCTTTGGACAAACTCTGGCAAAGCATAAGCAGTCAACAAAACAGCAGCGCAAATTCCTCCTTTGACGAGTTCACGGGCGACTTCAATTCCGTCTTTGCCTTGCATCCTAATGTCCAAAACTGCGACATCTGGTTTGACGGCTTTCGCCAAATTCAAAGCGGTATTGCCATCGCTCGCCTCGCCAACGACTATGTGTCCAAGTTCAATCAGTGACGCTTTTATTTCTTCACGGACGAGATATTCGTCCTCGGCAACAAAAACTCTCATCTTGCTCACCCATTCCTTTGTTCTTTCGTTAGGTCACGCTATCATGATATAGGCTCTGTAAGGGTAGGTGAAACCCGCCTTTCGGACAGGCTTTGCTCGTCCCTACGATTTTGCTTGAATGCTTGCTGTAACCTGCCTGTTTTTCAGATAGTCTTCGCCTGTCTCTACAAAACAACGCTAACTAAGTAAGTCCTGTGTGAAATCTTGAAGAGCGTTTTAGATTATAGCGCTCTCAGCCAAGTCAACCATTTATCATGGCTTGTTGTGAGGTTTGGTAAACTTTTCACAAACTCCCCATTGATAATGTTCCCAATTCAGTTCCGTCAAGTGCTAATCTTAAAGATCCGAAAACAACTGTCCGAACTCGTTCTGGTTGGATTGGGTTGGTCAACACAGACAAAACTCCTTCCCTAAGGTTAAAGCGAAAAGTTAGACCCACTGAAAGAAGTTCGTCGTTTGAATCCAGTAGTCCGACGATAACATGCTCATACTGCGATGGTGTCAATAAGCGGATGTAAGGAGCACCACCGAAAAATTGCTTTATGGTTGAAAAATCAGAGGTCGTAGGTGGCGATTCCACGAAGACTAAAATATTGTCGCCTATCCGTTCGGCATACAAAACTTCTGAGCCAATTAGTTCGCTCAGACGCTTCAATGCTTCAGGTGCAACAGTTATCCCTTGACCTATGGAAGCGTTGCGAAAACGAATTTGCGGAAGAGGCAAAAGGATTTCACCACAATTAGA
>JANXCD010000230.1 GCA_025060305.1 Armatimonadota bacterium
AAGACAAAGCGCTGAACACAAGCCACAATCCAATCCAAAAAGGCAAATAGCCACGCCAAACCCATCGCCAAACTTCTTTTGCCGAAACAGAACCTTCGCTCAACGCCTTAGGGAACGCCGTCCCAACAATGCCAGCAATGACCAACTCGCCCCACATCAAAACCGAAATCGTCACAGCATAAAGCCCGTAAAACTCAGGGGACAAAAATCTCGTCAACCCGACATGAATTGCAAACCCGACAAAAATCGCAATAGCCTGGCTACCAATTAAAAGCAGCGCACCACGAGAGGTTGAAAACGCAATAACTTGCCCACTAAGCGAAATCTCATTCGTTCGCAACCCTTACGCCCCCTAATTTTGTCTTGTAGGGGCAGGTGAAACCTGCCCGAAATTTGTTTTGATGTAGGGGCAGGCGAAGCCTGCCCGAAATTTGTTCTGGTGTAGGGACAGGTGAAACCTGTCCAAATTTTACGGTCTTTTGAGACGGAAATTTTTGCCGAATGAGTTTGATGCTCATTAATTGGGTCATCAAATGGATAACCGAGCACCTTCAAAGACTGTTTTTTGTAGTGCAAACTGTCAGTTTGCAAGGCATCGCCCATGAAAGGTGACTACAGCAACTGTTTGCTCACAACCTTCACTCATCTTGCAGAAGGAAAGGGTAATTGTCAAATTAGTGGTAGACAAGTTTTTGTCCTGCCATAGACCGGACTTGATAGCCCATCGGTCTTATTAACTTGTTCGTCGGGATTGCTTTACCCTTTC
>JANXCD010000231.1 GCA_025060305.1 Armatimonadota bacterium
CTGTCCGAAAAAATCGGGCGGATTTCATTCGTCCCTACAGGAAATCGGCAAGACAGAAGGCTTGCCCTACAAGAAAATCTCTGACTGAACTGGCAATCAAAAATTTGCCCTTAGCCATCGGCTAAAGCCAAAGGTGTAGTCCTTGCAGACACTCTTTACTTCCAATGTTGTTAGTGAACGCCTTTTCATCACTGTGCTATGGGTTTTAGCCCATAGTCGCTGACGAATTTTTAAGCGTCGTCTCTAAACGACGGAATTCCTTAGCCAAATAAATTCGGCGCTCATAAATTCGTCATCAACCATGCCTTTGAGCAACTGATGGCGATAGGCAATGAAGCGATACCGTTGTTCATCAGTGTCATTAGCCTGATGATTGCTAAAAATTGGGACGCCTTTTCTGAGCAATCGCTCGCAATCAAATGTGTGGCTTAACTGAAAAGGAGGCGTGCCGTGAAGCCATAAAGAAATTGAAGTTTTGGGCATATCAGCCTTGTGCTGTTGAACCAACAGCCTTTGAGACTTCTTTTCTCTTGCACTCAGCAAGTTCATTTGAGCCGACGGCAAATTTCCTACCGTCGCCTTCTCTTCCGCCTGAGGGCGGCAGTGTTGAGGGAAATTTCAAACGCTCAAACACTAACTCCTTCTCGGTTGCCAAAGTCCGACTCTTGGGTTTTCAAGTCGCAACTTTTTCAACTCTTCAATCAACTCTCGCTCTCTTTGTGTCAAATCCTTTGGCACG
>JANXCD010000232.1 GCA_025060305.1 Armatimonadota bacterium
CAAAGAGGTTGTGGTTCCTGTTCTCAATTTTGGTGAAAGCGAAGAAGTTGAAGTTTCTGTCAATTTGAGTGCAATAGGTTTTTCGCCGGTGAGGGGCGTAAAAGCGACAGTTTATCAACCTTTGCTTTCTGGTGAGAAGGAAACGGTCAAGCCGAGTAGTTTGAGCAAAGGGAAATTGACTTTCAAACTCAAAGTTCCGATGGGCTGGAAAGGCATAACGCTTCTTGAGTTAGTTCAGTGAAAGCCACTGATGGATTTAGGGCAGGATAAAGGTGCAGGCAAGGTCCGCTTGAAAAATAGGCAAGTGGTTTCACAAAAAATTGGGTGGCAAAGCCTTCAAGACTTTTAACCACTCAAGCAAATCTTTGATTGAAAGGAGCGATTTTTCATGGAATATAGGCGACTTGGACGAACTGGTGTTTGGGTTAGCGAAATCGCTCTTGGTTGCGCCCACTTGGGCAGCGAGCCTGCTGATGAAAACGAAGCCATCAATTTGGTCCACAAGGCAATTGATTTAGGCATCAACTTCATTGACACCGCAAACATTTATGTAAGGGGACGGAGTGAAGAGATTATTGGAAAGGCGCTGAAGGGAATTCGCCATCAAGTTGTCTTAGCGACGAAAGTTCGTGGTATGATGGGTGAAGGCAAAAACGACGAAGGTTTGAGCCGATACCACATCTTCAGGCAAGTAGAAGCAAGTTTGCGTCGCTTGCAAACCGATTACATTG
>JANXCD010000233.1 GCA_025060305.1 Armatimonadota bacterium
AACGAAGGGTCGCTTGGTTTTTGCGCAAAGGCGAGACAATGTTGAGAAAGGACTACATTGACCTTCAAACGAACATCATTCAGTCGCCTTTCGGAGGCAATGCCATGACCATTCTCACCATCAACGGACAGGCTTCTCATCAACCCCAGCCCATCGTTGTGTCGTCAAAAGAAGATTGCGTCCGATTGGTATTGGCAATTTGGCGTGCAGAGACTGGCAAAGATTGGGAACTCAGAAAGAGCGTTGAAATTCCCACACCGTCGCTGGCGAAAATCTTTAAAGAGAGAATTCGTCAAGAGATGGCTGGATTTGAACAATACATGGGTTCACAAAGTGAAGATCTCAATCTTTCTTTTATCGCTGAAAGTGATGGCTTGGTGCGTAATGGAATGGTTTCAGGTTCTCTTTTAGTAGCCAGTAGCCCGCACCCAGTAGCAGCCACTCAAGGTTGTTTTCTCAGCACAGAGGTTACTGTCTCTCAAACGCCGACCAGCGATTTTGAAAAAGCGAGAAGCATTTTCAGCGGTTTCTTCAACAGTTTCACCCACAACCCTGAGTGGATCATGACGACAATGGAAATTTGGTCGCAGGAGTGGCGAGACGAACTTCGCTTTGTCCGTCAGATGTTGCAAGAGCACCGAGAGTTCAACACCAGAATGGCAACTGCTTGGACGAACCTTTTGAGTGACCAAACTTACACCAAAGACCCAGAGACAGGGGAAAT
>JANXCD010000234.1 GCA_025060305.1 Armatimonadota bacterium
TTTCGGAACAACTGTCAAAGGTGTCTGCTAAATGCTTCAACTGTTGCTGTGTCAATCGGCGAACATCCAAAACGGGCAAGACATGTAAAGTCGGCTTTTTGAAAGCAACCCACGCTCCTTCTGTTTCCACACGGCTGCCAATTAACAACAAGACGCCAATTACGCTATTAAACCAAAGCAATAGCGCTTTTGTCATTTCCTCACTTAAGCCTTCATGTAATCGCATAGGCCACCAAACATTGGAAAGCACTGGTTCAGGCAAAAGCACGGAAACTAATCTCTGTGTGTTAAGCCTCATCCGCATCGCTATGAGAATTTCGCCTGCTCTACTCCAAAGCAATTCGGCATTGCGTAATGGTCGTTTCTCACGAGCCTTATATAGCGGTGAAAGGTAAGCATTTGGACGCTGCTTCATAATCATCACGGCTTCCGCTTTGTGTCCCCAAAAAGCAGGGAAAGGCGTCGGTGTGCTATCGCCACGCAAGATTTCAAAGCCATCGTAAATGTCACGCACATCAGGACCAAGTTCACCTAACTCTTGCAAAGGGCAGAGGAGTAAGGTTATGGCAGAAATGCTACTTTCGTGTGAAGCGGAATGCTTGTGCCATGAGACAGGCAAAGCGTGGTCACGATATAACGATAGCAGCGTTCGCACCAGTTCCGTTTGAGCGAAGGCGAAAGGGAACAGCCAATGGTGAAGTTGACACAATTT
>JANXCD010000235.1 GCA_025060305.1 Armatimonadota bacterium
ATTGCAAATTTTGTTGGTAGCTAATGTAAAGCGCAGATTTTGACCTATACTGAAAAGTTTCAGTATCAAAAAATAATAAATTTTAGTTATAGTTTTGCAAAGCCCTTATTCGTCAATGAAATTTATCATTTCTGCAAAGACATTGATTGCAGAAGAATATAGAAGTTGACCCTTTTGGTTTTGGAGGCTTAATGAACTTGAGATTAGTTGAAGAAGGTGATTCGCAATATGTGTAATGAAGTTAAGAAAGATAGAGATATATCTCCATGACCCTGAATTGTTGAAAAAATCCTAAAATCCATGATTTGCTTGAGTTTTTAGAGAATGCAAAACTATGTTTAACTATAGTTTTGCATGTTGCTTTTTAGCTAATCAAATCAGGCAATTTCTAAAAAGCAAGGGTTGCAGAAAAGAAGGTATCTTCGCCCTTTATGGGCGACGGTTGTCCTGCAGACTGACGCCAAAAAAATGACGTCGGGGACAAGCCCCGACGCTATCAAGACATTTTGAGTCGTTTCTGGCAACCTTACGGGATGAAACAACGCACCAAAAACTCAAGATTTAAACCCATTTTCCAGTATGGTGCAAAACTATAGTTTAAAAAAACGAACCCGCTGCCTGCTATGAACCAAGAAGAAATTATAGTGTCTGGAGGGAGAAATTTGTAACGCCTATGGACGGATTAGCAAGGTCAAATTACCCCGATT
>JANXCD010000236.1 GCA_025060305.1 Armatimonadota bacterium
CGAAACAACAACAATGAGCGCCAGCACATTCATAACGAGTTGGAGTGAGTAAAGGACAAAATTTGCGTGCCATTCGGAATAACCAAATAAAACTGCTAACCGATGACTAATGTGATTTCGGTCACCCTGCATTACTGGTAATCCATGAGTTTTTCGCCAAAGGACGACAAAGGTTGTGTCAGTGATGAAGACGCTTGCAAGCAAGAGAGGTGCAACTAAACGAGCTAACAAGTTGTTATATTCGCCCCATGATGACACAATGCCAGTGACAGCAAGCAAATAGCCAAGCATCAGACTCCCTGTGTCGCCCATGAAAATGACAGCAGGTGGTTTGTTGTAAATCCAAAAGCCAAATGCTGCACCAGCAACTGTCAACCCTAAAGCCACTACGAGTTCATTTTTTGTCAACCACCCTAAAACAGCGTAACTGAGCATTGACAAAGTTATTAAACCGCTCGCAACTCCGTCCATATTGTCCATCATGTTAACTGAGTTCATAAGCCCAACAATGCCGAAAACGGTAATTGGAATACTGAGCCAGACTGGTAACCCGTGAATCCAACCGACAACAGCAACGGTTGCGACCCCGAACAAAGTTTGGATTGTGAGCCTGTGGATTGGATGGGGACTTTTTATGTCGTCATAAAACCCCAGCATAGCAGCGTAAAGTGCAAGGAAAGATATGGC
>JANXCD010000237.1 GCA_025060305.1 Armatimonadota bacterium
TCCCACCGTTACAGAGATGCCAACTGCTACCTTTGCCTTTACCTTTTTTCTCTGCCGCTTCAGCGCAGCAGCGATTTTGGGTGGCAAAGGGTCGCCATGCTCTATGTGCGACTCAATAATTTTTCGGGCAACATCTTGGGCAATTTCCAAAGTTTCCGCTAAAGTCCGTCCTTGTGCGATTAAGCCAGGCAAATCTTTGCTTGTTGCCAAGTAACCACCTTCTTCCAATGGCTCAATTTCAACAGTGATGAGAATCTCGCTCACACCACTTCACCTTCCTTGAAACGAATTTCTTCGCCGAATAAATTCGGCGCTTGTTAGTTCGTCATCAACCGCTGGCTAAAGCCAGTGGCAATTGAATGCCCACAACTGACTAATCACGCTTGGGTTTGATTTCTTTGACAATTCCTTGCTCGTCAATAACGACCAACATGGGCACGGATTTGACGCCGTAGCGTTGGAAAGCTTCGCTGTCCCAACCGCTCAAGCGACCCTCAGGGACGACGCCAATGCGGAACGGCAACTGCAACTTTTGCACATACTGGCTCAACTCGTCTGCAGAAAGCGATGCATCAAAGACAACGATGACTTGAACTTTTTCTGGTGACTTCGCCTGCAAATCTCTGAGCCTTTGCATCTCTTGCTCGCAAGCGGGGTCATAAGGCACAGCAAAAAGCAAGTA
>JANXCD010000238.1:0-341 GCA_025060305.1 Armatimonadota bacterium
TTTCAACGCCCAAAGAAACACTCTTTTTTTGAAGGCTTCTTTATTTTCCTTTGCAAATTCTGTTATCTCTTCAAATTTTTGCGTTTCGTTTTCACGCTTTCGCTTTTTCTTTGCCACCTTTTACAAACCCCTTCCGCCATTTCGGCACGATACTTGGTCACAACCTATTTCGCCACTTCCTCAGGTTTGACAAAGGTTCGCCGTGCTACACAAACAGCTTTGAGTGTTCCTTTGTTGGTAGTGAGTCTTAAGGTTTCATGGCTAACGCTAAATCTTGTTTCCGCTTCCTTCAAGGTTATAAGGGCAAAAACAATACATAGGAGTTACGCAGTTGGATGTAG
>JANXCD010000238.1:351-680 GCA_025060305.1 Armatimonadota bacterium
TGAAATCCGCCCGATTTGTTGAATTTTTGCGGCAGTTTCTTCGGGCAGACTGTCGTCTGCCCCTACAAAACAACGCCAACTGCGTAAGTCCTATCGGTTTTTAAGACTGCTCTCACAGGTAATTTTATCCTTCAAAACAAGTTAGCAACTTGGATTACTACGATAAGAAAGGAAGAAGTAAAATCAAACTCTCACTCGCAAAGGGAGAAACCTTTTGACTGTCCGCAATACCTTGAAGTTCATTGGGGCTCAATTTCGCAACTCCATCTGAATAAAACCGCTACCCTTCTCCCATCTCAGTTTTGATTTTGCTATCGCTGCAACGAATT
>JANXCD010000239.1 GCA_025060305.1 Armatimonadota bacterium
TTAATTATTCAAGAACACATTCGCTTTACTAATTTTCCTTCGCCAATCAGAGAGAGATTGGTGAAATTCATGGAAAAATATTTTCCTGAAAAGAAACCAACTAAGCACCGTTGAATTACTTCTGTTTTGTCTAAAGATTGTTGAGGGATAATGGCACATGATTAGTGGAGCAAGAACTGTGAAGAGTTGAGGCAAGTTTGAGAGTGAGGTGTGTTGTTGTTACAGGTTCAACTCTTGATGGAAAGGCATGCTCACTTGCACAAAGACCATCAAGTCAAACCTGCTTTGGAGTTGAATGCAGAGTGGCAAAAATGGCAAATTACAGAAGTCGGCTTTTACTATGACTTAGATGGTGATGGAAATCCCTACGAGGACCATGAGAAACTCAGATGGGATGGAAATGACCCAAAGAACCCTCAACCCGGTGAATTCTCCATCCTGAGACAGCAACCTCAAGGAAATATCCTTTACATCCTTGCCCATGTCACCTCTCATAGTCAACCACCTGCCAATTCAAAGGTGGTTGTTATGCTGCAAACCTCAGCGACTGACCCTAAAGGCATAAAAGTGACCCTTCATTACAGTGGGGCATGTCCTCAGGGGAATGGCTATCACTTTAGAAAACCTTATGGTCAGGAGATAAAGATGGTTGACCCACCTGCTCAACGCA
>JANXCD010000023.1 GCA_025060305.1 Armatimonadota bacterium
TAATCCAGTCTGAACGCAAATGAAAGAAAAGAGGTTAGGGATGGAATGGAGGTTATAGTGAAGGAAGCAGTTGAGATAGAAAAGGCAGATAATGGCTCGTTCACTATTACGCAGAAGGTTTAATGCATCACTTACCTATCGTCCACTACCCAGAAAGCCGACGATGCCTATATGTCTCAAGTGGCGAAAAACTATGTTCGAAACTTGCATGTTTGAAGTTACACGAAGATGCCAGCCACCTGCCCGACGACAAATTTCTTCAAGTTGCTGGCAAAACTCGTTAAGGCGATTCATGTATTCACGCATGACGCTTAGTGTCGCAGTAATTTCAATTGCTTCTTCCGTCTCGCAATCCAATAAACGCAAATCCCCTTCAAGGTTTGGTTCTAACTCGGCATCGGAAAGGATTTGCAAAAGCAAAATTTCGTGGCTGCGTGATGCAAGTTGGCGCAGTGCATCAGGAAAGTTTTCGTCAAGCCCATCAGTGAGCAAGACAGCCAGCCCTTTGGGCAAGTCGGCATGAGAGAATTTGAACAAACCTTCAGCCAAAACCTTGCCTTCAGGTTGCAAACCTTTCAACAGACGAAGCAAATGCGAAAACATTGCTTTACCACGCAAAGGTGCTCTTTGGATTTCTGTCTGAGACAAAGGGATTGCAAAAAGGACATCGCCACCACACAAAGCGATGTAGCCCAAAGCAGCAGCAAGTTGAAAAGCAAGTTGCCATTTTGAAGGATTGCCAAACTGCATTGAGATTGAATCGTCCAAAAGCAAGTAAACAGGCAATTCGGTTTCGTCTTGGTAGGTTCGGACGATGGGTCTATCAAGTCGTGCAAGGATTTTCCAGTCAAGGTGTCTTGTATCGTCGCCGATAGCGTAAGGTCGGAAATCAGCAAACTCAATGGAAATGCCTTTGCGCTTTGAAAGCCTTTCGCCCCTCAAAGTTCCTGTGTGAACTTTTCTCGGTTTGAACCTTAACCTTTCCAACCGAGCAAGCAATTGAGTATCAAGCACAGCCTATCACCTTTTCGCTTGAAAACTTTGACTTGCAATTTGCGCTCTTTCAAGTTTATAGCACTCACGATGGAAGGGTGACTCTATGCTTTTTGCCTTTTCAGGCAAGTTTTATTTGTCCTATAATCGGTTAGGAAACAATTTAACTTTCCGAGACACCAAAAACCTTTGAGTAGAGGACGAATTACAAACTCAAGGAAGGAGGGAATGAGCGGTGGAGAATGTTCCGCTGCTTTCGCTGATTTTGTGGTTGCCAGTCGTTGGAATGGTGCTCATTTTGTTAACGCCGAAGGAGCAAGTTAAGATTATTCGCTTTTGGGCGCATTTGTTCACAGGTTCAGTTTTGGTGCTAAGTTTTGGACTTTGGTATGGCTTTAGCCCTGAACTTCAGGGCACAATGCAATTTGAAGAGCGCTATGATTGGGTTCCGCTGCTCGGCATCCGCTATCATCTTGGCGTTGACGGTTTGTCAATGCCCCTTGTCGTTTTAACTGCATTGCTGACTTTCGTTAGCATCGTTTACTCTCCAACTGCAATCCACTACCGAGAAAAGGAATACTATGCTCTCTTTTTGCTGCTTGAGACTGGCATGATCGGTGTCTTTGTTGCCCTTGACTTTGTTTTGTTTTATGTTTTCTGGGAAGTTTCGCTTGTTCCGATGTATTTCCTGATTGGCATTTGGGGCGGACCGAAACGAGAGTATGCTGCCATAAAATTTTTCCTTTACACTCTCGTCGGTTCAGTTGCAATGCTTTTGTCAATCTTGGTTCTTTACTTTCATGGCGGGACATTCAACATGTTGGAGTTGATTGAAGAGCGTCCGATTGCGAAAGAGTCAATAACTTTGCAAGCGTTGGTTTGGCTCGGATTTTACCTTGCGTTCGCCATAAAAGTTCCCGTCTTCCCTTTTCACACTTGGTTGCCAGATGCCCATGTTGAAGCGCCGACTGCTGGTAGTGTCATCCTCGCTGGGATTTTGCTCAAGATGGGGACTTACGGATTAGTGAGAGTGAATTTGCCGATGTTGCCTGAAGCGTCTGATGTCTTTTGGGGCATGATGGGAATTTTGGCGCTCATCAACATCATTTATGGCTCGCTTGTTGCGATGGGACAAGATGACTTGAAGAAACTCATCGCCTATTCGTCCATTGGGCATATGGGGTTCGTGATGCTGGGAATTGCAGCAGCAGCAAAAGATGGCACTACTTTTGCCGATGCTGCTTTAAAGAGCGCAAAAGTGATGGCACTTAACGGTGCAACTTGGACGATGATTGCTCACGGTCTAATGACGGGAGCGATGTTCTTGCTCGTTGGTGTCATTTACGAGCGTGTGCATCATCGTGATTTGAACCTTTTTGGTGGCTTGTGGTCGCAAATGCCTGTCTATGGCAGTTTGTTCAGTTTCTTTGCTATGGCGGAATTAGGCTTGCCTGGGTTAGCAGGATTTTGGGGCGAATTCTTTGCAGTGCTCGGCTCCTTCCGAGTTTACCTTTGGGCAGGATTTGCAGTTATCGGCATCGTCATTACTGCTGCCTACTTCCTATGGACAGTTCAACGGATGTTCTTTGGCTCGTTGCGTGACGAATATCGCAATTTGCACGATATGAACTTGCAAGAGCATGTCTCGCTTTGGCCGTTAGCAATACTGACATTCCTTGTTGGTGTCTATCCGACTTTCATGCTGAAAATCATCCAGCCTGCAATGGAGCAAGTCATTGAAACGATGATAAGGGCATGGTGAAGATAAAAATGACAACAAATGTTATGCTTGCTGTAAAAGTTACGATGTTTCCGTGAAGTTGGCTAAGTTTGATGCACATAAAATGCGATTTAGAACTTTTCAGACAGGTTCTATTTTTTCTTGAAATGGATAAACTTGCCTGCAACCATAGTTAGTTCCGCTTCCTTCGCTTCAAAAACTAATGCTTCAATCGGGTCTTTAATTTTTGAACCAACATTGAAAACGGCTAAATCTGCTTGCTTACCTTCTTCAATAGAACCAACTTTTTTGTCAATACCAAGCGCTGAGGCAGCCTCAAAAGTCACCATTTTCAACCATTGGCTTGGTGAAAGTGAGGGGTAAATTTTCGGATGCTCTTTGCTCAGTTTAATTGCGAAACGGATTTCATCCAAGGGGCTTAAACTTTCAACACTCGCCATTCCATCAGTAGCCAAGCAAACTTTGACGCCTGCCGATAGCATTTTCGCTAAAGGCATTACTCCGACTTTCAAGTTTGCATTTGAGCGTGGGCAATGAGCGACCCAAACTTTCCGCTCTGCCAAAATTGAAATGTCTTTGTCGTCAACTTGGACACAATGGACAAGCAAAGTTTTTGGCTTCAAGGCTCTAAGCCAATCAAGATAACGGATAGGCGATAGACCAAGGGGAGCATCATGAAGGACACGACCAAGCCAAAACCGCCAAACCCCTTTTCGCTTTTCAACGAGTTTTCGTTCCGAAAGCGATTCGGCTGCGTGAATGCAAATTTGCAAGTTGCCTTTTTTAGCCAAATCAAGGACTCGCTTGAAAGCGTTGGTCGTTACTGTATAAGCAGCATGAGGTCCAATTGCAGGTCTTAGAAGCGAATTGCGAGGCTTAGCATTTTCAAGCCAATTTTCAAGTTCCGAAATTTGGTCTTCAATTTCTCTATCGTCCAAGCAAATGAACTCCTTGAAAACAACGCCCCTCAAACCTAATTCACTTAAAGCAAAGAAGGAAGCACCGAGCCGAGAGAATTCGCCAACACTTGTGACTCCGAAACTCGCACTTTGCACAACTCCGTCTTTCGCTGCTGCATAAGCGTCATTGAAACTTTGACTTTTAACAAGTTTGACCATTTGAGACAGCCATAGGTTAAAGGACTGTGGTTTTTTGACCTCAGCGAAATGAGTGTTCTCGTGGTGAATGTGAGGGTTAACAAAACCAGAGACGATGATGCCTTCTGGGAACTCTATTCTTTGCGCTTTTAATGGCGCTCTTCTCAAAATTTCCTTTGCCTTTCCAACGGCGGCAATGACATCACCTAAAACGAGAACCGCACTGTCCCTGATGGGTGAAGCACTTATCGGGACAACCCATTGAGCCTGCAAAACTATGGCTGAAGTTTTCAACCTAAAAGATGACATGACCTTATTTGACCACCAAACCTTTCTTGCTTAGTTGACAGATGATTTTCCTGATGATAAGATTTTCAACGAAGTCGGCAACGACCATGAATTCGCTTTCTTTGGAGATTTGGATGACCTTATAAGTTATGCCACCAACTCCCTTTGAAGTATAAGGAGAGTTTTTCTTTTGACAAAAGCCAAAACTTCTAAGTCAGCATCAAACCTTTGAGTAAAGAGCACACTACAAAAGGCGAAAGGAGGTGGACAAGTGATGATGAGAAGGTGGCAGTTTTGCTTAGCACTTTCAATGCTTGTGAGTCTTGCCTTTGCGCAATTATCAGGTGAATTTGCTTTGAGGGTTTTGGAAAGGAGAGGGACGATTGAGGCTCAATTGCCCGATGGCGCTCAGCGGGCTTTGAAAGAAGACAAGAAAGTTCCCATTGGAAGTTCTGTCAGGACACAAGCAAAAAGCGTTGCTGCCCTTGAATGGCTACCTTACAAGGCGAGGGTAAAACTTGCACCTGAAACGGAAGTCCAACTATTGACAACTCGCGCCTTTTCAATCAAGCGTGGACGAGTCTGGATCGGGACACCTCCACCAGCGGCATGGGAGCGCCGTTTCCCTTTACCAGTTCAATCTGGACAAGTGCAGTTCGTAAGTTCACCAGACGCATACTTTAGCGTTTCGGTTCAACCAGATGGGACAGTGACAGTTTCCGTTGATCAAGGCATCGTTTTTGTTTCTGTGGGTCAATTTTCAACTTCAGTGTCAAAAGGCAATATGTTGGTTATCAAACCTCAGAGTTTCATCATCGGTCCGATGCTGATGAGCAAAGAAGAGCAATTAATGTGGGACATGGGCGGGCTTCGTTAAAATTGGTGGAAACTTCAAAAAGTGTGCTATGAGTAAGCCATTTGCTTTTATAGGCTCGGGTAGCCTTGCCTCAAAAGATTTTCACTTACCTTCAGTTAATGCCAGTGGCATGGATATAAAGCACCAACAAACTTTGAGGTAAAGAGAATTCTGTTCTATCAAGGTTGGTAGAAAGTCAAGGAAGCAGTGAATTCTTCCCATGAACTGGCTTTCTGATAGAATTCTTGGAAAAAAGGTTCGGTCGGTGGATTTGAGGAAAAATAGATTTGCTTGATAGTTTGCGCCGAAGTATTGATGAGAGAGCCAAGCGATGGTCAAAACTTCTCTATCGCTCATTTGTTGCTGCTTATCACCTTGTAATACTCACAAAGATGCAAAATGGTGATTGGTTTTAGGCTATTTAACTTGGTCGCTCAATCTCAATGACCATTTTGCCTTTGCGGAAAACTCTAACTGACCCTGTTGAAGCAGAGACAGTAATGGCAACAGCGTTTGTTACTGCTGTAATGGCTGCTGCTGCTGCGTGCCTTGCGCCAAGCCCCATTGGCAAATCTTCATGCGGAAAACCTGGATGCAAGAGAGCGCCTGCTGCTTCTATTACTCCATCGCCACGAATTAAAAAAGCGCCATCAATGGCACAAAATTCTTTTATCGTCTCATTCAATTTTGGGTCAAGCACATTTCGTTCCAATTCATCGTAGCCTCTGAAAGGGTTAAGAACCAATTGAGTTGCGTATCTGCTAACATTTTCGTAATCGCCAACAACGAAAAGAGCACCAAGGGATTTGCCTTCCCTTCCCTCTGCAGCAATTTGAATTGACAGTTCCAAGATTTGCTCAAAGACTTCTGGCTTGACATGCTCAGTCAAGAACTGATCTGAGATAGCGAAAAGTTCAAACTCGTCCCGAACTTTGAGCAAAAGGATTGTGTCTAAACGATTGGCGTTAGGAGGACCAGCAAGGCAAACTAAAGTGTCATCGGAATGAATGATACCTTGAGCCAAACCCAAAATAACCGCCAGTTTGATTTGACCCATTCGTGGCAAGTGAATTTTAGGCAGTTCAATTAGGCTTTTGATTGCATGTTTAATCTCTTCAGGTAACGAATGCGTTGATGTGGCGAGGATGAAAGGCGCTTTTTGTAGCCAATCTTGCAATGCGACGAACAATGAAGGTTCGGCACACACTAAAATGCTGCGTCCAGTTCCTTGTTTTGCCAATTGACACGCCACGCTCAAGATGGCGTCTATTGGGTCGGCGATTTCTTCCGCCTCTTCTCGGCGTGGCTTTTTCTTAGTTTCTTTTTCGGATTTTTCTGGCATCAATGTTCACCTCAGTGTCAAGAAAAGTTTTGTCCTGAAAGTTTGAAACAAAACTGTCAAAAGAGATTTTAACAAGTAAAACAAAAAAGTTGACAAAGTTCGCACGGTCGGCATCGTTTCGCATTGGCAAGTGTAATTTGTTCGGCTGACCTGAAACTGTGTAACCTTATTTGATTGCGGACAGCAATCTGTTGCCGTAAAATTAAGGGGCAACTTACAAGTTGAGATGTTTTGGGTCATTGGCGACACTTGACACAAGTTGGCATTATACTTTTAAATGGTTTTGCAAATTTCAACGAAAGTAGAAACTGAAACGGAGTGTGATGGTTAAATGCCAAATTTAAAAGTGGTCGGGGGAAGGCGGTTGCAAGGAGTTGTTGAAGTGAGTGGCAGCAAAAACGCCGCATTGGCTTTGCTGCCAGCGGCTTTGCTTTGTAAAGGGCAAGTCACCTTCTACTGTGTTCCTGACATCCTTGATGTCCATATCTTGCTGGATATCATAGAAGCCCTGAATGTCAATGTTACTTTTGAAAATGAAGTTGTCCAACTTGATACCACTCAACTTACACCGAAACCTTTGCCTAATGGTTCGGTGGCTCAAATTCGTGCTTCAATTTACCTTGCTGGAGTTTTGCTTACTCAATTTGGTGAAGTGACTATCGGACTACCCGGCGGTTGCCCGTTAAGCAGACAGGTTGATTTCCACCTTGATGCTTTCCAAAAGATGGGAGCCATTGTCTCATTGGACGGTGAAATCATCAGGGCTTTTTGCCCAAAGGGAAAATTGCAAGGAGCCGTCATTGAACTTGACCCAAGATGGCGGAGCGTCGGGACAACTGTTAATGTCATGCTGGCTGCTTCTTTGGCTGAGGGAGTGACTGTCATCAAGAATGCAGCAATGGAACCTGAAGTAGTCACTTGTGCCCGTTATTTGAAAGCAATGGGTGCAAAAATTTTCGGAGATGGAACTCCCATCGTGAAGATAGAAGGTGTCAAAAAACTTTCACCAGCCGATTGGACTGTTATCCCAGACAGAATAGAAGCAGGAACTTACTTGCTTGCTGGAGCAATTACGAAAGGAAAGGTCTCGGTTGCGGGTGTTCCTTCCGAGTGGCTATTCCCCTTTTTGCAGAAGTTAGTTGAAGCAGGTGCAAAAGTCAACATAGAAGAAGATGACCAAATCACTGTCTCAGCGGATGATCGCCCAAGGTCAATCACAGTTGTGACAGAACCTTACCCTGGTTTTCCTACTGACTTACAACCTCCGACGGGTGCTTTTCTTTCAAGATGCGAAGGAGTTAGCCTTATTGTTGAAACCATTCACCGTGACCGATTGATTTACTTTGAGGAATTGCGGAAATTAGGTGCAAGGGCAAGGATAGAAATAGCAGAAAATCCGAAAAGGCTACCCTGTATAGCCTGGATTGAAGGCATTCCTGAGTTCCAAAGCGGAGTCGTTGTTGCTTCGGACTTGAGGGCGGGCGCAGCACTACTTCTTGCTGGCTTAAGTGCTGAAGGCGAAACCATAATCCATAACGCTGAAAAAATTCAACGAGGATATGCCCATATACTTGAAAAGTTGTCAAACTTAGGCGCTGATGTGAGCATGGTGATAGAAGAGGCGGTGAGCAGTCATGTTGGGACGAAGTTTGGGTATTGACCTTGGGACGACTTGTGTTCGTGTTTTTGTGAAAGGTAAAGGCATAGTGCTCAGGGAACCGTCCGTAGTAGCCGTTGACCGCAAAGGCAAAATTTTGGCTGTCGGTGAAGAAGCGAAAAAAATGATTGGCAAAACGCCAAGCAGTATCTCAGCCCGTCAACCTTTGCGTGACGGTGTCATTGCTGATTACACTACTACCGCTACTTTGCTCAAGTATCTTATCCGAAAATCTTGCAGTCCTTGGACGCTTTTTAAGCCCGATGTCATAATTTGCGTTCCCGCTAAAGCAACAAGCGTTGAAAGGCGAGCCGTCGTTGATGCTGCTATAGAAGCAGGTGCTCGTAATGCCTTTCCTATTGAAGAACCTATGGCTGCTGCAATAGGGGCTGGCTTACCAATAACTGAGCCTGGTGCAAATGTCATCGTTGATATAGGTGGCGGAACTACAGATATTGCTGTTATATCCCTCGGTGGAATTGTCGTTAGCGATTCCATCCGAGTTGGTGGAATTAAAATGGATGAAGCAATTGTTAAACACATAAAGCGTGAACATAACCTTCTCATCGGAGAGCAAACTGCTGAGGAGATAAAAATCCAAATTGGCTCAGCATATAAACTTCCCCAAGAACTTGCTATGGAGGTTCGTGGTCGTGATATGGTAACAGGCTTGCCCAAAACTATTCGCATCACTTCAGAAGAAATTCGCCAAGCCTTAGCAGAACCAGTAAGTCAAATCGTTAATCGTGTCAAGTTTATTTTGGAACAAACTCCGCCTGAATTGGTCGCAGAAATTGTCACTCGTGGCATCGTCTTAACTGGTGGTGGAGCGCTTTTGAAAGGCTTAGACCAATTATTGCAACTTGAAACTGGCGTCCCCATCAGAGTTGCTGATGACCCAGTTTCTGCTGTTGCCCTTGGAACAGGCATGGCTCTTGACATGCTTCATGTCTTGCACCTTGATGGAGTGTGAAGGCAAAATTTGGAGGCTATTGAAAGAAGTAGCGAGGGACCTGCGAATCTGGTCTTTACAGACACGCAAGTCCCTCCCTCTGGCTGTGTGGCTACACCTCTAATATCTAACTTGCGTTTGGAATGTCCAGATAGTTGCACTAGGTCTATCTTGATCTTCCCAAGTCAAATTTAGCCTTGTTGACCTGTTCAAATCATATTGAATGCCCAAAGCGTTTCGCTTGAAAGTGTTGCCAACTACATCTCTGTTAGGGTCATACTGGTCGTGCTTGGCGTAAAGGGTAAAGGGCTGGTTGGGTAACTTGTAACCGACGAGAGCATACCAACCACGAACTTTGACTGTTGGGTTTGCAGCATTGCCAGCGTCTTTGCCATCAACCCATTCGCCACGAATTGTCAATCCAGAAATAGGTGTCAATGTCAAACCGACAACTGTTCGCTCACGGTCAAAGTTGCGGATGTTAGGAGCAGTATCAGTGCCAAAGTTTCTCCGACCAACTCCGTCCATTCTTCCAACCCAGAATTTTCCTAACTTACCTTCCTTGTCCAATGGCTGAACAATTCGGACGAGCCAACTTTTTCGTGATGTCAAACTATCTTGGGTCACTGTTGACCTTGTCCCACTGAAGAGGCCGAGAGTGATTTCAGGAGCACCTTTCTTTCGCCAAGAGTAGGTGATGCCTCTATCACGCTCGCCTGGGAAAAGTTCTGTTGAAACTCTCGCCCTCTCAGGAGTCAAGCGAACAGCAGAGGACTCTATGACTTCCTCAAGCAAGGGAACTTTGAAGTGACCGAAAGTGATAACTCCATCGCCCGCTCGCAATTCAAGGAAGGCATCTCTTATTTCTGCATTGGTTCCAGCAACATCGGCTTGAAGCCTATACAGCACGCCTCTGATTGGAGTGCCACGGACATCCAGCCGAACCCTTCGCAACCTGAAGTTTTCTTTGGCTCTACCTCTTACTAAATCGTTTTCGTCCGTTCGCCTTGAACTGTCACGCTCATAGCGCATTTGGATATAGCCACCGATAGTGATTGGTTCAAAGCGTTGGGTGACTTTTTCAACAGCCTTTTGCTGCTTTTGCATGTCTGAAAGTTGCTTTTCAAGTTTTGAGAGTTGTTCTTTGAGGCGTGTAATTTCCGCCTGTAATGCTTCAACTGAAGCAGCCTCACTCGCTGCTGCCGCAAAATTCCCAAACGCAACCGAAACACTCAACGCCAACGCAGCCAACCAACGCATAACAAATCCCTCCTTGACAGAAATTTTTATTCTCTAAAGCCTCAATCCATTAGACTTTAGAGGCATTCAAATTGCTTCAAGTTTTGAAGAGTTCTCGTCAATAAAACTTGTCAACTGTTTATTTCCGATTCATCAAAACTTCGTTAAGAAAATGTTAAGAAGAAATGCACCAGATAGCACCGACAGATAATCAGTTTCGCTTTTTGCACCGCTAAGCCAATGTGAAGGTTGAGTGCAAAGTTCTTGATGCAAAGTTTAATTCGGAAGGCGAGGCTACCGAAAAGCCGAAAAATTTTGGGTAAATCGGCAATTTTACAAGCCTGAACGCTTACACACAAAATGCACAAATCACAACGCTCAATTCAAGTTGATGACAAAGCAAAGGAACAACAAATTTATTCGTTTTGAAGTAAGAAGCGAAACCGATTATCCGACATTCAGGTAAAAAGCGATTTGACTTTCACGCTCGCTCCTTATGTTTCGGCTTCAACTCACCTCTATTAACCAAGTCAATGAACGGGTTATCTTCAATTGTCAAAGGTAAGTCAACTCGTCCACGACGACGGACGGATTCGTAGGCAGCGAAAATGATTTCCGTTGCCTTCAAAGCATTGCACGCGCAAAGTTCGGATTCACGACCTTCACGAAGTGCAGCAACGATGTCAGCAATGGCTCTGTCAATGTAGCCTGGACCATGCAAATCTTCATTGCTACAGTCAATCACCTCCCAATCGCCCTTGCCAAATTGCCGTATCCTTAAAACAGGCATGTTTTCGCCTGCAGGACCGATTTCAATCACGCCATCTGTTCCAACAAGCCTATGGTGACAGCCGACCAAAGAAAAACCTGCACCAGTTGACATCATCCCATAAACGCCGTTTTTGTATCTCCAAAGGGCAAAGGCTTGGTTTTCGTTGTGCATCCCGAAGACAAGCCTTTCCTCACGGTAGTCAATTTGCGCTATGACCCATTCGGCAGGCGTTTCGTTGTTGAAGTAATTCGCCAAATCAATCGTGTGAGAGCCATAGTCGTAAAGGTTTCCGAAGCCAATTTCAACTTTCACTAAATTGCCAATTGCTCCTTTGTCAAGCAACTCCTTTGCTTTCCTATAAGGCAAGCCAAATCGGCGCTGGTGGTTAAATGTCAACTTGACACCGAAGCGCTCGCATTCTTCCGCCATCCTTTTCGCTGCGACCCAAGTATCAGCCATCGGCTTCTCGCAATGAATGGCTTTAACCCCTGCCCTCGCAGCGTCAATTGTCATTGGTGCGTGAAGGTGAGGCCATGTGCAAATGCTAACTATGTCAAGTTGATCCCTCTCAAGCATCTCACGATAATTGGTGTAAATGCGAGTGATGCCGAAAGTTTCGGCGAAGGCACGAGCATTTTCTTCAACAATATCGGCGCACGCCACCAGTTCGCAGTCTTGCAACTTGAGATACGCTTTTGCATGCTGATAAGCCATAGCATAGCCCATCGGTCCTGGTTGATCTCTTCGCTTTCCTGTTCCGATAAAGCCAACACGAAACTTTTCCATCACAAATCAACCCTTTCAACTCACTTGGATTTTGCCAAAGAAAAAATCGGCTCGGCATTAGCCGAGCATCCATTCTTTATCGCTGTTTTGCTTGAGCAACAGTTTTGACAATTGCAGCGAAACTGTCAGGTTTCAGGCTTGCGCCACCTACCAAACCGCCATCAATGTGCTCTTGCACCGCAAGGTCAGGGATGTTTTCAGGAGTGATGCTGCCGCCATATTGAATGCGAACCGATTGAGCGACAAGTTCGCCAAACAAATCGCTGATGATTTTACGAATCAAACCGCAAACTCGGTTCGCTTCGGGAGCGTCGCAAACTTTACCTGTCCCAATTGCCCAGACAGGCTCGTAAGCGATGACAACTTTTGATGCTTGTTCCCCTGTCAGACCGTCCAAAGCCTTCTTCAATTGAGTGCCCACGATTTCATCTGTCAAGCCTTGCTCTCTTTCAGCAAGGGTTTCGCCAACGCAAACGATTGGTGTCAAACCGTGAGACAGTGCGGCGTGAACCTTTTTATTGACAGATTCGTCGGTTTCGCCAAACACGCTGCGAAGCCTTTGGTCTTCCAAGTCGGGTTCGGGCTTGCCGAACCTACCTCTTCGCTCACTGTGACCGATGATTACGAACGAGCAACCGACATCGGTGAGCATGATGGGGGAAATCTCGCCGGTGAAAGCGCCTTGCTCACGCCAGAACATGTCTTGAGCGCCCAAAGCAATTTTCGTTCCCTTGAGCATTTCACCAACCGCAGCCAAAGCGGTGAATGGAGGGCAAATGACGATTGTGCAATTGTTAACATCGCTTACAAGTGGCAGAAAGGCTTCAACAAAGGACTTCGCTTCACCAATCGTCTTGTTCATTTTCCAGTTCGCAGCGACCACAGGCGACCTCATCCGTCTGACCTCCTTCCAAACAAGTTAATTTCAAAGCCATTAGCCGATGGCAAGTTTGGCTCAAGCAGTGAAACGATGACAGGGGCAAAATTCTAACAAATTGGTTTTCCGCAACCAAAACTGCTGAAGGTTCACAGCCGTTTAGCGAATTGACAAGTTCAGATGGGTTAAGAAGTGGGGATGTAAGGTCTTATGTGTTCCTTTTCAGAGAAAGGATGGAAAGGTTTACTACCTTGCTTGCAGTAACACAAATTTTCCGTCTGAGAAGGTGCGTAGGCGGTATTTAAAGAGGGTAGGGAAAGAGGTTACGATAAGGGTGTTAAAGTTTGCTGAAATTTGATGTCATTAATGACAAAGCATCACTTACCTATAATCCAATTTTTTCAAGACTTTCAAGCGCTCTGTAACAACACAAAGGTCACTGTTCATTTGTGCAATTAAAGCATCAACCGAATCAAATTTTCGGTCAGGTCGGATGAAGGCTAACAATTCCAAAGTTGCTATTGTCCCTTGTGAAACTGAACCGTTAAAACCCAAAAGGTGTGCCTCAATAGAGATTTCGGTTTCGCCGAAGGTAGGGCGTTGCCCGATGTATACTGCTGCATCCCAACTTGTGCCCTTAAGATGCGCTCTGCTTGCGTAAACTCCAAAGAGTGGCAGTAGTTTTTCCTGTGAAACTCTCAAGTTAATTGTCGGAAAGCCCAGTTGATGTCCTCTACCTGTCCCCTTTTGGACGAATCCTTTGAGCCGATACGGTTTGCCCAAGAGTTCACTGGCTTTTTCAATTTCACCCTTAAGGAGCATTTGCCTGATTTCACTGCTTGAAATTCTAATGCCCGCTAAAATCACTGAAGAGACCTTCAAAACCTCAAATCCCATCTCTTTGCCAAGTTGTTTTAACCTTTCCACATTTCCTTCCCTGCGATGCCCTAAGGCAAAATCGTCACCCACTACCAGCAACTTGCAATTGAGTTTATCAATCAAAATTTCACGGCAGAACCGCTCTGCACTCCTCTGAGAAAGTTCAATAGTAAAAGTCAAGACAATTGTTTCTTCAATTCCCAACTCTTCAAGTAGTTCAATTCGCTCGTCAATAGTTGTCAATAGCGGAGGGGCTGGCGGGTTCAAAACTGACTGCGGATGGTTAGGGAAAGTGATAACAGTTGCAGTCAAGTTTCTCCTTCTTGCTTCTATCAACATTTGGTTAAGTAAAGCCCTATGACCTTGATGGACTCCATCAAAGACTCCGATTGTGATTGCCCTTTCTGTCGCTGGGACTAAATCCAAGTTATGATGAATTCGCATATCAAACGCCTCCGACTTCTCGCTTCTTCAATCCTTTTGTTCTGGTTGCGTAACAGAAAAGTTTACAGCATTGGTAACTTAACTGAAACCCAATTTTCTCATAACTGGTGTAAAGACGGGACAAATGGGGAACTTGTCTACATAACCCAAGTTGATACCTTCAATGAGGATGACGAACTTTTGCGCTTGATGCGGTTCCAATGCCGACATCTTAGCAAGTGCGGGAAGGTCTGAAGGCAGTGCTTGACGCTATTCGTGAGAGAAAATCGTCGTCAGAGCCTTTACCTGCACTAACCGTCAAAAGTGGGAAAATAATCTCTCTAAACGACTTACCCCTCTCGCTTCTCCTCTCAAGAAGTTCGCAATTGGTTGGCTTTCAGTTTGACATTTCTGACTATTATGGCTCTATCTGTTTTCGCACGGAATGAGAATACAAAACGCAAAACATTGGAGCAACAAGTAACCAAATTGAATGAACAGTTCATTGCGCTACAAAGAGAAATTGAAGCCGTCAAACAGGAAAACTTAAATCTAAAGCAAAAGTTAACCCAAGCATTAATGGAAAAACAACGAACCCAACTTCTTGTTAGAAAACAAAAGCAAAAACCAAGACAAAATGCCAAGCCAATAGTGCAAGAAGAACAACAAATTGCACCTACCCCTAGCTAAAGCCAATGGCAGTAGCAAACCAATGCTTTTTCAAATGGGCTGAAGGGACATGAAAATTCCTCAAAGTATTGCTAAAATTTACTTAAAAAGCGGAAAGCAGATGAAAGGCTATTCTATCCGATCAGGGCGAGGTGTTAAAACGATGAAACACATAAATTTGATTGATAAAAGGGTTGCGAAACTCCTGATTTTCTCCTTGGCAATCATAGTCATAAGCGGTCAGGTAATTTACGCCTATTTTACAGCCATGAGAAATTCCCTTCGAGAAGAGATTAAGGAGCGATTGATGGCAATAGCATCTGCTGCGACCTTTCTTATCAGTCCAGATGAACATGAAAGGATAGCGAAGGCGGGTAATCCTGACGATCCACTTTACCGCAAAGTTATTAGCAGGTTGCGAACTTTCGCTGAACAGACCTTGCCTGAAGTTAGGGCTAAAGGGCTTGAAATGGCTCGTGAAGCGATTTACACTCTCGTTCCTTTAGAAGGCAAGAATTGGTATTTTGTTTTGGACACAAGCCCAACTTACGACCGAAATGGCGATGGGAAAATTGACGAAAGCGAGAGGCAGTCCCAAATTGGTGAAGAAATAGATGTTTCGGCATTTCCAGAAATGATTCGTTGCTTTAAGGAAAAAATTCCGACAGCCAATACTGATTTGACAGTTGACAAATGGGGAGTTTGGCTATCAGGCTACGCTCCTTTGAAAGACGAAAAAGGAAAGGTGGTGGCAATAGTTGGGGTTGACATGAATTTGGAGAACTTGATGGCGAAGGAGGGTTGGCTTTTCCAAATTTCCCTTTTCGGTTTTGTTGCTGTAATCTTAACAACCTTTCTGGTTTCCATACTCTTTTACCGACGACTCATCTTTGGGGAACAACTTTCAAGGGCTAAAGAGTTGCAGCGGAGGTTAGCCGAAGTTAGCGCTGATTTGATTTTTTCACTAAAAACTGATGGCACTATCAGCGAAATCAGTCCACAGATTCGCAGTTATGGTTATGAGCCAAGTTCACTTGTTGGAAAGTCTTTGATGAATCTTTTAACCTTTGAAGAGCCATTTGAATTCCAAAGTTTACTGAGAGGGCTTCAACAAGAAACTGGAAAAGTTCAAACATGCCTTGTAAATATTCGGACTTCAAGCGGGCGAATTAGACAAGGTGAATTGCGCTGCTTCAGTATTTGCAAAGAAGGTCAGATAGTTGAAGTTTGGGCGGTTTTCCGGGACTTATCTGAAATTTTGCTCTTGACAAAAGAACTTCGGAGCAAAACTGAAGAGTTAACAAAACTTTACGAAGAGCAATCCTGTCTCTTGGAAGACATTCGCCGACAAGCAGAGCAACTTTCTGTCTTGGACAGACTGGTTTTGATAATTACTCAAAGGCGCGAAATTATCAGCGTTGCTCAGACCGTCATTGACGAATTGAAACCTTTGTATGCGACGATGGGGTTTGCTGTTTTCCGTTATGCTCCATCATCTGAGTCGTTACAACTTCTTGCTGGCGATGAAGGCGGATTGAAATTTTTGAATCGCCTTTTGTTCGCCTCTTCTCAAATTGTCCCAGCCGAAAAGTTTCAAATACTTCCTCTGCTCAAGAAAGGAGAGACCGTCAAGATAGACGATTTGACCGAGTTTAATTCAGAGTTTGCAAAAGCGCTCTTAGCGGAAGGTTATCGTTCTGCAATCGCTTGTCCTCTCCATGTAGGTGAGGATTTTCTCGGATTTTTGATTGCTTTTCACAATCAACCTAACTCTTTCACTGAAGACGAAAGCGCTTTCCTGCAACAGGTAGCAAATCACCTCGCTATCGCCCTTCACAACGCCCGACTTTTTGAAGAGTTGAGGCAAACCTGCGAAGAATTGAGACAAACTCAAACCTTTTTGATTCAGCAAGAGCGATTAAATGCATTGGGACAAATGGCTTCTGGAATTTCTCACGACATCGGCAACGCCTTAGTTCCACTTCTGGCATACTCCGAAGTTCTTTGTGATCATTCAGATCCCAAAATTCGTGAATGGGGGCGAAAAATTGCAATAGCCGCTGATGACATCATGCATATAGTTCAAAGACTAAGAGCCTTTTATAGACCTCGTGATCCCTGTGAAAACCTTGAACCTATTAACCTAAATGAGGTCGTTAAGCAAGTCGTTGACTTGACGAGACCTCGCTGGTATGACATGCCACAACGAGAAGGAGTCACCATTGAGATGGTTTTGGATTTGGGCGAAAATTTGCCATCTATTGAAGGAGTCCCCGCTGAATTGAGGGAGGCACTAACCAACTTAATTTTCAACGCCGTTGACGCAATAGTCATGAAAGGAGAAACCGAAGGGAGAATTGAAGTTCGCACCAGCAAGAAAAATAGTTTCATCTCTCTTGAAGTGACTGACACAGGTGTTGGAATGGACGAAGATACTAAAAAGCGCTGTTTTGAACCCTTCTTCACGACAAAAGGCAAAAAAGGCTCAGGGCTTGGCTTAATGATGGTTTATGGAGTGATGCAAAGGCACGAAGGGAAAATTGAAATTGAAAGCGAATTAGGTAAGGGGACGACTTTTAGATTGCTCTTTCCGATTAAGGAAACCAGACTGAGCAGATGGGAAGATGAAGAGATAGAAGAGATTCAACCCTTGCGCATACTCTTGGTTGATGATGACCCAAGGGTTCGTTTGACTTTAGGAGAATTTCTCAAAAGTTGGGGACACACAATTACTAACGCTGAAAGCGGAACTACTGCCCTTGACGCTTTTACACTTGCCCTTCATTCGGGACAACCTTTTGATGTCGTAATAACCGATTTGGGCATGCCAAAGATGAACGGTGCTGAACTCGTTAGGAAAATTCGTGAACAAGACCAAAATGTGCCTATCATAATCATTACTGCTTGGGGTAAAGACCAATTCATTGCTGGCGCCAATGCTACCTTAAGTAAACCTGTCAAATCTCAAGACCTGAAGACTACTTTAGCGAAAGTTGTGCATGAAAGCAAGAAAGTGCATTCAAAGGTCCTTGAAGGAAGTGATTAGTTTGCTTAGGTTAGCATTCTGTGTTTCCTTAGCATCGTTAGTGGCATCAGTTTCTCCTGCCTTAGAAAGGCTCGGTCGGGGTTTAGTGGCAATAGAGTGTGAGCGAGGCGTCTTTCTGAGTTGGAGACTCTTAGCCACTGACTTTAAAAATGTCCGCTTTCATGTTTTCCGAAGGGAAGAAAACTCGCCTTGGCAAAGGTTGACGAACGAACCTTTAACAGCCACTAATTTTACCGACACTCAAGTTGTGCAAGGCAAAACTTACCGCTACCAAGTCCGCACTTTAGGCAATATTGTTCATAGCAAAGAAATTGCAGTGACAGTCACGGGAAAGCCCAAGCCTTACCTTGCCATTCCCCTTCAAGGCAAGTATCGTGCTCAAAAAGTCGCAATTGCTGATTTGAATGGCGACGGTGAATTTGACTTTGTTATCAAACAGCCTGACTTCAATGTTGACCCTTATCAAGCACCTGGGTATTGGCGACCGAGCCCTGACACTTTCAAACTTGAAGCCTACTTGAGCGATGGGACATTTCTCTGGAGACACGATTTGGGTTGGTCAATTGAACTTGGGATTTGGTATTCGCCATATGTCGCTTACGATGTTGATAGTGACGGGAAAGCCGAAGTTTTGACAAAAGCGGGCGAAGGCGACCCAAGAGAACCGACAGGGCATGTCATGAAAGGTCCTGAATGGCTTTTGATGCTTGATGGTATGAAGGGCAAAGAAAAGCGAAAGACACCTTGGATTTCACGAGAAGGTTATGAAGATTACAACTTAGCGAGCCGTAA